>JARBUB010000135.1 GCA_029239905.1 Clostridia bacterium | reverse complement strand
TTTCTATACCGCCCCCTGCTTCCGTATATATTACTTTTGAAAGTGCTGGTAATCCTTTTCGTATTTCCAGTTCCCACCCCAAGACCATCCCCTGCTGGTAAATGCCTTGTAGCATGCATCCTTGCCTGTAATCATACCTTTGGCTAACTTTTCGCGATTCAAATACGCTCTCCCGCTTTCAGGGGATACCTTATCCTTATATACATAGGGATTTTGTACTGGATTTATATCTATTGCTATTCCGTAGCTGTGCTTTGAGAGCTTCCCGGGCTTACCATCAACTTCTCTATAACAAAAGGCTGAAGTATTGTTATCCTCCATAGACTTACTGTCTACAGCATCATACTCATCTATTAACTTCATTTTTTCTATGGGGAATTTAGCGGCATACAGTTCTTTGAAAATTTCTATTACTTCCTTACCAATATCTTTGCTAACAATTAACTCCCCAATATGGGGCTTATCATCAAATCCCCAGTATGTTACCTTCACATAGCATAAATCATCTATCTTAACCGTATTATTCTGCTTCCAGGATACTCCGTTTATAATCTTCTCTATCTCTTTGTCTATGGGGTGATATTCAAAGCTCTGGCTTAAGACCTCTTTTGCTGCAGGCTTTTGAATTGGTTCTTGTGGTGCTTTTACTGCAGGCTTTTGAATTGGCTTTTCTATAACTTTCGCTACAGGAGTCTCTGCTGGTTTTCCCGTGGGCTCTTCAATTGTTTTTTCAATAGCCTCTTTGGCAGGCTGCTCACTTTTTTTCTCCATAGGCACTGCAATCGGCGTCTCTACAATTGTGCCCACATCTTTTTGACACATGGTCAATAGCAGCATACTTACGAACAGCGTACAAAGTATAATGACCTTCTTCACTACTCCCACCCCCTAAAACACTATAAATCAGCACTCAAATTTACATATTTATTCACATAATAATTATAGCATAAAAAAAAGATGCAGCCCAATGGACTGCATAAATGAAGAGTTTTTGCTAGTGAAACTTTATAGTCACATGCTTTTACAGCATATTTTTATCAACATATACCGTTAATTTGCCTAAGCTATTTACATAGCTGCCGAACTCATTGTCATACCAACCGAATATCTTAGCGTGAGTAACTGGAATTCTAACATCCTGCGCATTTTCCATACCACAATCGCTAAGCATAGCTGAATCAAGCTGTAAAAAGCCAGTTCTTGTATGAGTTTCATGTCCTTCAATGATACAAGATGCTCTGTAGCCTTGGAAATCAGATGATACATTTTGCTTATCACTGAAAATCAATAAATCCTTCTGTGCTCCCTCTGCAGCCTTCTTATAGATGTCATTAATGAATTCCTGATTTATAACCGGCTCTCCTGTGCTTGAAAGCTTTGTTTTGAAGGTTATATTCAATGAAATTAAGGAAACTGTGCATGTTGGAACACGTACTGAGTCCGCCATAAATCCAAATTCCTTTATTTGAGGTAAGACTTCTTCTAAAGCTTTGGCAGCACCAGTTGTTGTTGGTATTATATTGTTCAATGCCGCACGATTTTTACGAAGATCATTTGTGTTTGCACCAGGCACTGCATCTAAGATGTCTTGATTATTTGTCGCTGAATGTACGGTAGACATAGAAGCAGTGATTATTTGTGATGTTTCTTCAGTTTCTAATAATGGTTTCATCATATGAGCCAAACCTGTTGTAGTACAGCTAGCTGATGATAACACATGATGCTTTGCTGGATCATAAGACATATGGTTTATTCCATATACAAATAAGCCGCTGTCCTCAGGCATTCTCATTGAAGAATCCTTAATACTGAATGGAGCACTTACGATTACCTTCTCAGCTCCTGCTTCTAAGTGACCTCTTGCGCTGCCCCTAGCATTGTCTGCAGGTACTGTTGGATCTATAAATGCACCTGTGCATTCAACAACGATTCTAACGCCTTCTTTTGCCCAATTTATATTCTTAGGATTTCTCTCAGTTCTTAGTATCTTTACAGGTGTTCCATCAAAATCAAGCAGGCCTTCTGCTTCGTTCACTATTTTCACTTCAAACTTTTTACCTGTATAGCCATATAAAAATCTGTCCAATGCACCATAAGTAGAATCATTAGTTAGAAAGTGAATTACATCCTCAAGGCTTTTGCCTATTTCTCTTCCTGCATTTATAACATATCCGTCAAAGTGTTTTACCACAAGGTGGTTCCAAAAAGTAAGTTTTCCTATTCTGCCCATGCCGTTTATACCCAGCATATTTTTATTTTTAAGTGATGATGTCATTATTGCACCCCTTTAATATTTAAATACCTTCTTTATTGTAGCACATTAACACACTATTTCAAATATAGTATAGCTCATTAATCCTTATAAGCTACAATATACATAAAACAGCTACATATCTTGCCGAAATACTTATTATTTCGACCCTAAACGAAGCTTATTGGATATTCCCCTAAATAAATGTTACCTAAATCTCCATCTATAGAGATAATTTCACCTGACTTAAGTTTAACTCCATTTATTTCGCATTCCTTTTTCTTCTCATTCACCTTCAATGCTTTGCAGCTTACAATACATACCTTCCCTAGCTTTGAAGCAGTCACTGCTGCATGAGATGTTGCGCCGCCCTTACCAGTTACCAACCCATCGCAATTGAATATCAATGGTATATCATCAGGTACAGTATCTGGCCTTACCAATATAAACTTTGCATTGGGGTTTTCTTTTCTAAGCACTTGTATATCCATCTGATCAAAAACAATCATACCGCTCATTGCGCCTCCGCCAATTCCAATACCCCTTCCTGCAAGCTTCAACCCCTCAGCAGGACTTTCAAATACCGCTTTTTTATCCGGTTTATTAATGTTCTGGTCTCTTGTCTGTAAAACGTATAAATCTTCCGGTCTTTCAGACTCAAAGGTAAATTCAATTTCCTGATGATTAAAGCCGTAAACATCAATCAGTTGATTTGACAGGTCTATTAATCTGGTATAAATATTTGGATGTGAACTTTGAAGAGACACAGGGCTATCACTATAATTGGTATTTCTCTGAACCTCAGTAATTGGAAGTGTATGAACTAAGCCCGCTACGATATCTTCCCCCTGACTACAAAGGGTGAAGTCACCATAAAGGTTTACCCCCGGTTTGTTCTGGTTAGGGTCATGAGTAAATACAACTCCTGTTCCTGAGTTTAAGGCTATGTTTCCTAGTACCATCTTTTGAACAATAACTGCAGTTCCCCATTCATCCGCAATCTGCAGATGCTCTCTATAGGATTTTGCTCTATGAGAGCCCCATGACTCAATTACGCTTATGATAGCCTGCTTAAGCTGCATAAAGGGTTCTTTTTCAATATGAATGTCATAATCCTTAAGTACCTGCTTGTAAGAATACGCAATGTTCTTCATTTGCTCCGGTGTAAACTGCACCTTTTGCTGCACCCTGTATTTCTTCTTATAGTCAATGATTATACTGTCAAAGATATCACGTTTAATACCACAGGACATGCCCCAGCTTTGTATAAATCGTCTATAACAGTCCCAAGAGGTCCAGCTGAAATTCGGCCTTTTGCTTAAGGCTTCCACTATTTCATCATTCAAGCCTATATTTAAAAAAGTACTCATTGCTCCAGGCATAGATATGGCTGTCCCCGATCTTACAGACAGCATAAGTGGATTGTTTGGATTCCCAAACTTCATGCCCGTTATATCCTCGATTGCTTCTATATTCTCCTTAATTAGATTATCTAATTCCTGATTCATATATGGATGCTTCAAGATGGTATCCTTATGTCTGAACAGCTCCGTAGTTAGTACAAAGCCAGTAGGTATTGGAAAGCCATAACCAATTAGTTTTTTTAGATAATATGCTTTGGCTCCTAAAAATACCTGGCTGTCTATATCTACCGTATTCTTATACAGAGGGCTTATGATTAAATCAGGATTGTAGGTCATCATATTTTTGATGAAATCACTGCTGTGATTGTCCACCAAGCTTCTCAAGCTATTTACAATATTAGATATATAGTTATCCAGCTGCTGAATTAAAAAAGCAGAGGATAAAACTTCCCTATAAAAGTTCTCTGAAGTCTTTAAATATACTTCCTTACTTTCTTCTTCACCAAGGCCGTCTCCCTCCAGCTGTTGAATAACAACCTTTAAGGAGTGGTCATATACCCGTAGAAAATACTCGTTAATTATTTCTTTTACATTCTGTGCCATAAACTGGAAAATATTGATGTATTGATCCAAAGAGAAGCTTGGGGAAGTCAAGCTGTATTTAAACATCTGAAAGTTGGAATTAAAACCTTGGTTTTCTATACCATCTAGCTCCATGCCTTCTTGGAAAAGCTCCAATACATTATATATATCCTGCAGTGATTTAGCTGTCAAATAGTCAAAATTTATATTTCCTACCAACCGCTCCATAAGGGTTGATGCTACCTTCTCCAATCTGAACATCAAACCCAAGGCTTCAAATTTAGGCTCCAGATATTGACCATACATGGATGGTATCCCTACCGCCACGTGACGCTTGTAATATATATTTTCTAGGGCTTCACTACTCTCAGAGTCTAATATAACCTTCTTTAATTGGTGCATCAGCTTATAGACGCCTTGCAGCGCAGCTCTTGTATCGTTTCCTTCCAGTAAATCCTTAAGCTTCATTATTTCATTATTGCTGAAAAATCTATAGCCTTTTAGAATCGATATGATATTACCCGACTCCAAGGAGTATTTCTCCAGCAATAAATTATATAATTGAAAAATTAATAATACTCTCTTTTTATCTCTCTCATTTTCTATTCTTATCGCTGTGAGAGCACTTTCTATCTCTGACTCCTGCAGCTCCAATAGCATGGCCGGTTCCAGCTGCTTTGCATAGCATAGCTCTTTTATTATTTTATGGACATCCGTAAACCATTCTCCGTCTAAGTCAATTGACTCATAAACATCTGTGGGCACTATTTGACTTAAGGACTCTAGGTTTCCATCGTACCAGAATTGGAGAATCCTTTTAGTTAATGCTACATGGGTATTATTACTTTCTGTATGAACCTGCTTACGTAAAAAATGAATCAATCTATCTTTTCGATAAGAAAGCTCATCAATAACAGTTGTCACTTCTCGAAGCTTACCCTCTGCTCCAATCTCCTTGAAGTAAACCGGAAAATTCCTTGTTAACTGCTTAATTTGCTTATATACTGTAGAAATATTTGAATTTAGCAGCTTTGTTACATCTCTTTGAAATAAATCTGTATCCGAGATAAATATGCCGCCCAGCTTAATATTTACAATAAGCGCCGAAAGCAGTTCCTTTAAAGCAGATGGAGAATAACTGATAAGCTCCAGCCATATTCGTATATTCTTTATATGGTTTGGATTCACTTTCATTTGCCAGTCACTGCTTATGATCATTTCACCAGGATTTACAAATCCGAAATTTATAAGCTTGTTTATGAAAAAGGAGATTATACTCTGATCCTTTGTGTCTATAACACCTTTTCCCAAGGTAGAAATACAGTCCAAAACCGTGGTAATATGCTGTGGCTTAAGCTCCTCAAATAAATCAATAATATTTTCTAAAAAGAAATTGACTTCTGCTTGATCCAGTTCTTTAAAAACATCTCTTAAGATTTTGTTCAAATCAAACAAAAGATGGTTGGTAAGCTGCGACATGGCAGGAATATGAAGCAAATAAAATAAAAAGTAGATTTTCTCCAAGGAACTGTCTAATTGCTCAATAAATCTTCGGAAATAGTTTGCAATGTCATTAAAAAACATTACTTCGGTAAGCTGCTGCCAGCTCGAGGCTTCTTCCAGCTGCATATGAAGTTCTTCATAGAAAGGTTTTCCTAATTGCTTAAGCTTTTCCCTGTTGTGCTCTTTAAATAAATGCTTTTTATCTTCAAACCAATCCTCTACCTTAGATGACTCTTCCCAATAAGCAATGCATTTACCCACAAGATCCTTTGTTAAGTCAAAAAGTTCTTGTTTATATTCTTCTTCTTCGGCTATTTTCGTTAAATATGTCTTAAAATAGCCAGAATTCCTAATATACAATACTTCATAGTGTTTCATATCTTCTTTTATAATAGATAGGCATTTATGAATTACAGCGGAAGGATAGCTTCCCAGCTTTGCAAGACGGTCGATGAACTTCATAATCGTCGTAATTAGCTGTTCTCTTAACTTTTCCTTTAAATCCTTGCTCAAGAGATTTTGAAATATTTCAATTAGCACCATAAGTGCATCTTCAGATTTTTCATTCGAGTTATAAAGCCATAAATCGGCAAGACAAATATTATGAAGATTTTCTATGACATAATCATAATTAACATAGGGGTGGTTGTACTCCATAATAAACTCTTCTGTCCTCTTATGTATGCCCCAATAGGAATTTGACAATTCCAGAAACCAAATATGCTTTTCAGGTAAAATGATGGTCTTATATCTTGTTTCAGCCAAATTGACTTCTAAGGCCTGTGAATTAAACTTATTATCCATTGCAGCATTCTCCTTGTAATAATAATTAAGATTATTATAGCATAAGAAAATAATCTAGATGATATTATTAAATACTGATTAAAGTAAAACGCTGTCATAGCAATAAATATCTCTCTTGTCATACTGAACAGCGTGAAGTATGACAAGAGAGATATAAGCCGTGCCATTTAATCATTTAATGTAAATATTCTATCACCTTAAGTTTTTGATTTTTATCCATATTCCATAGCTCTGAATCACTATTAAGGCCAATTTCACTCCTGATATACCCCTCCAGCTTATGATATTGCTTCATGTTCATTCCTCCATACATTTCCAGAAGCACCTCTCTAAAGGTACTCATATCTCTTGTATTTCCTCTAGATATCTCATGCAATATATTATCTAAATCCTCTAATTCCATATCAGTTAGTTCAATACCCATAAAATCACCTCCTATATGGTTTAATCTTTGTAAAGTAATTGAAAACTATGTAACTATTCTATACAATTAATACATAATAGTATATTCAGCGATTGGAATGATGAAATGAAGATATACAGATTAAAGACTAAAATTCTAATAATTTTACTCCTACCGATCATATTGCTTATTAGAGAGCTATTATACTTTAATCCGGCAATAACTGAGAAGTTATATTCAAGATTATTGTATCCGCCTCTAGGCAAGCTTTTAAGTAATATAAGTGCATTGCTGCCCATATCCTTGGGGGAGCTTATGCTTTATACATTTATTGCTTTAGCTATCTGCATCTTAATCAGATTTCTATACCGTTTCATAAAGTCTGTAAATAAGCTGCAAGCATCTCTGAATGCAATTATAAATGTGCTTTGTGCCGTAAGCATTACATACTGCCTATTTTTACTGCTATGGGGCTTTAATTACTACAGACAGCCTCTTGCATATAGTATAGGTTTTACGACCTCTAAGTCTACAGTCGCTGATTTAAAAGGACTGTGCACAGCTCTGATTGATAAAACCAATCAGTTAAGAGCAGAGGTTAAAGAAAATGAAGCAGGTGTTATGTATATAGAAGGTGGATTTAATAATGCAGCCAATCGTGCAA
>JARBUB010000134.1 GCA_029239905.1 Clostridia bacterium | reverse complement strand
CTTCAAATTGTAGCCTCTAATATATTCCATAGTGAAATAATGATACACTTTGCCCTGCTTTGAGAAATCATCCAAATCATAGACCTTTGGTACGAAACCCTTATCCTTAAACCTGCAAAGAAACTTGTACTCCTTTGTTATACTTATGATATCATCGCTTAGCTTAAGAGCTAGCACTTCTCCATTGCAATCTTGTACAAGATATATTTCGCCTACACCGCCTGAGCCTAATTTCTTAATTAAAGTATAAGTTTTTCCTGTCCATTTTCCGACAACCTTATCGTATTTATTGCTATACATAATAGTTTTCTATAATTTCACTACCTTCGCTTAATTCTTTCGTCTGAACCTTGCTGTTGTCTTCCTCCTGCCTATATTTATTGCTTTCCATAATTAACTGACAAGCCTTTTCTATTGCAGGGCCAGTGGGCGTTCCGCCTCCAGCTCTCATTGAGCTTAACCTGTTTTGCAGCAGTTCTTTGGAATCAGTAAAATTACAAACCACACTGGCTGCTTCATCATTATAGCCTGGGTATTTTATCACTGCTATTTTTCCTTCTCCCCTTCTGGAGTTCAGGCTCTGCAGCAGTTCAATCAGACTGCTTTTAGCAGTATCCAGCTTACTTCCCATACTGCCGCTTGTATCAAGAATCACTGCGCATTTCAAATTAATGCTGTCCCCAAAGTTTTCAATGAAATCCACAATCTTAAAGCGGGACTTGGGCTCTAAATTGTTAATATCGACTCCTATAATAGACTTAAGCTGACGGGTGACTATCTGCTCGATGGTTTTTTGCGCGGTCTTTTGAGTCATAACCTGTACCGTCATACCTAAGTTTTCTAAATGCGTATATTCACAAAGTCCGCCTCCAGCTTTGGCTATACCCTCTACCTCTTCAATATCGCTTTCGTTTCCATCCCCATCTTGACCAATAATACCTATAGTACTTACAACAATACCAAATTTGTTTGCCTGCCGTGCTGCTTCAATAGGACTAATCCCTATGTTTGATTTGCCGTCCGTAATAATAATTATCTGCCTGATTTCCCCAATGTTTTCATCTTCCTTAAACATAATAAAACCTCCTTGTCTGACTATTACTTCTGTAATTATTGCCAGTCAAGAAGGTTGTTATACAAGCTGTTATTTCATAGGTTCCCAAATCTTTGCTACCATAACTGTCATGTCATCGCAGGCAATTCCTCCGTTTATCTCCAGGCAGGAATCAAGTACCTCTTCTGCAATCTTTTGTGGATTCTTTGTCTTTATGTTGTTAATTAACTCTGCCAACCATCTTTCTTTGTTGATTTCACTTTGATTGGAGTCTAATATTCCATCAGTAACCATAATAACAAAATCTCCGTCTTGCAGCTTCTTTCTTACAAACTCCATCTCAACATTTTTAAGTATTCCTACAGGGAGCGAGCCAACTTTTATGACGTCCACATGATCTTCATATTTTATAAAGGTTGCTACTGCTCCCACCTTAACAAATTCAACCTCTCCGCTGTACTGATTTACAACAGAAATATCTATAGTAGCATAGGTTTCCTCATTAGATTTCATAAGAAGCAAGGAGTTTATACTTTTTACCGCTAAGGCTTTATCAAATCCTGCATATAAAAATTTCTCAAGGAGTCTAATTGTTGTGCCACTTTCAACCGAAGCCTTGTAGCCGGTGCCCATGCCGTCACTTAGAGCAAGCATTGTCTTACCATCTTTTAGCTCAATAAAAGAATAATTATCTCCCGATACAACTCCACTTTTGGTTTTCCTTGCAACTCCTGTGGCTACTTGATACTTCTCAGCCTCTTTTAGTCTTATATCACATAAATCATGGTTTTTAACCATGCACATCATATCTTTTTTGACGAACTTTTTGTTGGTTACCTTATTTACAATAGGTAAAATGTTTTTTATACAATCACGTTTGCCTCCACAGGCAGGTACCTTGATATCAATTGCAATTCCGCTTTCTCCTTCAGCCACTACAACATCCTGCACACTTATTCCCTGTGTATCTAGTGCTACTATTATAAGTTCCTCCATGTTGCGGTTAAAATTGATATCAACATCAATCTGCAATGCCAAATCAGACACAACAGTGGAAACTTCTCTAAGCTGATCGCAGACAATCATTCTACTTTCATTAACTTTATTTCTCCATACTAAATTGTTCCTATATAAATCATAGTAATATCTTATACTGCTTATCATCTCTTCCGGCTTGATGCATCTTTCTGTAAAAGCCTTGGGTATACTCTCAAGCTTAATACTGCCTTCATTTTCAATCTGTGTAAGAAAATTAAATAGATATTGATAGCTCTTATAAAAATCTCTCTTCCAGCAGCTGCTAGACATACCACAATTCAGGCAAGTCCTATTTACTACTTGGTCTAGAATTTGTGCTGCGTCTATTTGAGAATAGAACTCTGTACTGCTGGCACTATCTTTTAGCGTTGCAGACAATTCATCAAAAACAGATGCCACTTCGTTTAGTTTATCCGTTGTATATTGTTTGAATCTCTTATTATAGGTTTTATCCTTTAATAAATCAGATGCAAATATTTTTTTGCTGCTCAAAGCCTTTTCCATAAAGCCTTTAGGTATTATCATAAAAATCACTGCAGCAGTTAATATTTCATAAAACTTTATTAATACCTCAGTTGAGCCGTTAATATAGAAGGTCATCAAAGCATTGCCTAATACAAAGGCAAGGGCACATCCAATCTTTCCAATGTTTTTTAGAACACCGCAAAGCAATCCGCATAGACCATATACGCCAATCGCCCCTGGCAGTATAGAGCCCGACAAGGATTGAATGACTCCTAGTATTATCCCAATGGCTGCACCAGTACCGGCACTTCCATAGAATGAGAAAAGCATTATAAGCAAAATCATGCTGATGTTCTTTATGGATAATCCATAGAGCGTGAAATCTGCACCAACAAAGCAAAAAGCCAATAATATGGATAAGGATACCACTTCTTCACTGGACATAACCTTTCTAGCTTTAAAGTTCTTAAGTATAGGCATAGCACCATCATAGACAAATACCAATAACGAAATCAATAGCGACTCAATGATTATCATCAGTAAATCATATAAATAGTAGTTTTTGATATAAAATATAAAGTATCCTGCCGTGAAGTTTGCAGCTGCTGCCATAACTGCTGCGACTGCTTTTTTGTTCATTCTCCATCGGCTGCTTAGGAGATGAAAAACCACGAAAATAATTGCCGAAACAAAGTATTTCAATAATATTTCACTTTGCCCCATAGTGTATACCCCAATCAAGGTTCCCGCCAGTACATATCCCATTCCTATTTCTTGAAATGCAAATACAGCTATAAAAGCTAGTCCAAAGGGACTCAGAAAATCTAATATAACTGCTCGTCCTAAAAGAAAGCCAATAAATCCGAAAATCATATTTAGTTTAATATGGTTGTTCATCAGAATTGTCTTTATATCTTTAAGCTTATTTATTTTGCTTGTTACCGTTTCATTGGCATATGTACCTTTTATTCGTGTATATGGAAAGATTTCAGATCTGTCTACCAACTAACCCACCACCTAACATGATATTCAGCTGCAAAGAAAATTATGACTTATATTATTGCGTATAACGAGTTTAACATAAGGCTTCTGAAATATTTGTCAGCTTTGGTTGTGGGAATTTGAAAACTTTTAGACAAGTTGAGTTAAGATTTGACAATTGTTTTTGTGATTGAGCAATATGACTATGCTGCAACGGGAGAAGCAGCAATATATTTATTGAAACGCGAATAATTTGTCGACAACAAAAAATAAAAAAACTCAGGTTATTACCTGAGTATCATTTACATTGGTAGCGGTGGGGAGATTCGAACTCTCGACCAATCGGGTATGAACCGAGTACTCTAGCCAGCTGAGCTACACCGCCATGTATATAGTGCCTATTACTTCTCAGTACCACTACAATGTAGCGTAGGCTAAGTTTAATTGGTTGCGGGGACAGGACTTGAACCTGTGACCTCCGGGTTATGAGCCCGACGAGCTACCTGGCTGCTCTACCCCGCGATAATTAGTGGTGCCGAAGACCGGAATCGAACCGGTACGGTCGGTAAGGACCGCAGGATTTTAAGTCCTGTGCGTCTGCCAGTTCCGCCACTACGGCACTAATTGTCTTGCTAATTTCTTAGCGACAAATATTATTATATAGCCTTTGTGGCAATACGTCAACACCTATTTTAATTATTTTTACCGATTATCTTAGATTATGTTAACATCTCGGCTTAATACTTCATTTTCTGCCTATTGTGTAACTTAATTACCGCACCTTCAAGATTATCATTCTCACTGGCTGTAAAGCTTGCAATACCAAGACTTTTCATGATATGAAGCATGATAATCATACCTGCTGGTATTACATCTGCTCTTTCTTTCTGCAATCCTTTTACATCATAGCGTTTTTCTACTGGCATATTTTTTAACTGTTCAAGCAAATCTTGTAAGTATTCAAAAGTTATAACTGTATTATGCACAATTGATGGATCGTATATGCATAGACTATGATAAATGGCTGCTATTGTTGTAGCTGTTCCGCCAATTGCAATAGTCTTTTTTATATGCATGGACTCTAATAGTCTAATCGGCTCTTCAAATAACTGCTGTAAATTTATTTTTAAATTTTCGATATCATTTTCTTGTATAGGATGTGCAGTTATAAATTTCTCAGTCATCCTAACTGTCCCTGCATTAATACTAGTTGAAAAAAGAATTCCTTTGTCATTTCCCAGAACTAGTTCTGTACTTCCACCACCTATATCTATAACTAGGATATTTTCTTCTTTAATTGCATCTGATTCGCTTGCCACTCCGGTTATTCCCATGTCAGCTTCTGTTTCTCCTGTTATAACCATTATATCTATACCTGAATACTGCTTTGCCTTATTTAAAAACTCTTCTCGATTCTCTGCATCTCTCACAGCGCTTGTAGCTATAGCAATAACTTCTTCTGCGCCATACTGCTCTGCTTTTTCCTTAAAAATTTTCAAAGCATTC
The DNA here is from genome assembly GCA_029239905.1 of Clostridia bacterium. Taxonomy (GTDB): domain Bacteria; phylum Bacillota; class Clostridia; order Lutisporales; family Lutisporaceae; genus GWB2-37-7. Next base: position 2,545 of record JARBUB010000134.1, on the reverse strand, counting down.
ATATTTCTGTCAATGGCATCTTGTGATATCATCCCATTTGCAGATAATCCTTGACCTAATCTTGTAACAATCAAGTGCTTTTCTTTATTCTCAAAATGTCCTTTTTCATATTCACACAATAAAAGTCTCATAGAATTTGTACCAACATCTATAGCTGCAATCTTTTTCATAATTTCCTCCTTAGAACAAAGACGGGTTTGCCGCATTTGTAGTCTCTGTGCCTTTTCCGAATATAATGAGGAAGCTCTGGCATGGGCAGTTAAATGAAGTTTTTTATTATATAGTAAAGTTATACTTTACTATATAATAAAAACAATACTGTCGGCTAGCCGACAGTATTGTGATATCTTAAATATTATTCCAAATTCAAAGCTTAAAATTTAGAAGAGCCGTCACTTTTTCTATAACCGCCGCTTCGTTTTGAGTCAGTGCTTTTCTTAAGCTGTTGAAGCTTTTCATCACTGTCTTTTAGAAATTTTGCCATTCTATCCTCAAATGAGTCTACTTGATTCTTTTTAGACTCATTATTCCAATCTATTTCTAGTGGTCTTGTATTTTTCTTACGTTCTTGAGCTTGCTTAATTGATAGGTTTATTTTTCCATTCTGATCAACTGAAAGAACCTTTACTTTTACCTTGTCTTTTTCGTTTATATAATTCTTTATATCCTTAACATAAGTATCAGCTATTTCAGATATATGAACCAGTCCGGTTTTCCCCTCAGGCAATTGTACAAAGGCGCCAAAGCTTGTTATGCTGGCAACTACTCCTTCAACTACCTTCCCTTCCTCTATAGGCATACTAAAAAAACTCCTCCTTTAATTTGCAATAAAGCCAATATGGATATAATATATCATGTAATACCGTGGTGTCAATATTATACCTAATTATCTCCTCCTTGCAAATCAGTCTCTGGCTCTGTTTGATTTATGTAAACTTTTTCACCAGATTTCACTAACCCCAATTGTTCTCTTGCCATCTTCTCAATATTCTCATCAGTGGAAGCATTTTTAATCATTACTTCAAGCTTTTGATTTTCAAGCTTTATGCTTTCTACCATCTGAGCCTTTTCCTTTTGAATTGAGGCAAGCTTTCCAATAGCAACCTGCTGGTTTGCTAAAGTAACAACAGTATATATTATAAAGCCTGTCATCAGTATTCTCTTTATATTAATTTTAGCGGCTTTCATAAAATCACTCCGTATATAGAATTCATCTTTTGCTACCAATTCATTTCATTATATGCTGAAGTCTGTTTTGTTGCTATTATTTGCGATAAAAATAATATGTATTATCTAGACGTTTTATCAAAATATACTAATTTTGTATTGATAATTTTCTTATAACATATCTTTACAGTTATTCTTATTTCGACATGTCCAATAAAATCCCTTTATTGCCTATTGCTATTTTTTTTGATAATCATCTTATAATATCTTTTGCTGTCTTTCATAACAACCCCAGGCAGCTTTTTTAATTTCGATATTCGCAGCCTTTTGCGAGTTATATACTGCCAAAGTCTTGATAAGGGATGCCAAAGCAAATTGAATGAAACCTTAAACGGTAAAATCAATAGATTGTTTGTTGTCTTAAAAAAGAATATTACATTGTTTCTAATAAATAAGAATACCGCCAAAGCAATCTTGCTTAAAATTTTGTCATATAGGAAAAAACCTACTATAAAGCCTATAAATACATAAGCTCTTATGTTCCCATAATTACTTGAAAAAAGTGCCCATAATACTACCAGCATTGCCGCAGCCAGAAATAAAATGTCCCAAATCGATGTGATAAACCTATCTCTCGCTTTGGAGCCTTTAAGGACTCTGTAAATGTCATATAATATTCCAATTATTATTCCGCCGTATACAGTAAACATAAAGACAAAGCTTTGAAATTCTACAGTCTCCATAAACTCGCCCCCTTATTTGAATATGATGTGTAGGGAATTATTTACTATGCAAATTAGATATTATTAAAGCAATTCGTTGCTTATGAACAAAGCGCAGAGCCCTTTGACATAATAACAAATTGCTTATTGTAAAGACTATCATATTCTTTTGTTCATATTGCAGCATTACAAATTAAGAACAGTAAACAGCCTCTACATTTTATTTGAATATATTGCTGAAAAATCCGCCTGTTCTTTTTGTATCTGTTTTCTCTGTATAGTTGCACGCAACTATATAACCCTCTATATTTAAATTGCCGTCTTCAACATTTAGTTTATTAATATGTAAATCCGTACCTTTTAGTATTAGACCACCCATTTCTGTACTTAATACGATCGTATTTTCATCAAAGCTTATTACATCTCTTACCCCTGTAATATTAAGTTTTTCTCTTCCTTCAATAAATATATTGTGAGGTTTTGTCTTGATGAGTTTTCTTTCTTCCATAAAAAAACCCCCCTACTATATAATTAACCGATCAAAGTCAGCAGCAAATTCAGCTGATTGTCTATAACTATATATATGCAGAGGGTTTTTGAAAATGCATAGGAACATCTAAATCTACCTTTTGCAAATGTTCCTGCAATACGTTTCG
>JARBUB010000133.1 GCA_029239905.1 Clostridia bacterium | reverse complement strand
AGGAGTAAGGCCAAAAGCTACAATCCTAAAAATGCTTGCATAATAAAAATAGTCACCTCTTAAAATTGGAAAAAGGCAGCAATGGGAGCTGCCTTTTTTGTTGTTCAACAATATGAGGTTGTAAATGAACAAAATCAATATTTAAACAATAAAAGTGCAAAATTCAAAATTTGCACTTTTATTATCTTATAATATTAAAACAACACATGGTAATTATCTTTAAGAACATTACGTACATTTGCTATGTGTCTTCTCATTGATTTTTCAGCTTCTTCAGGGTTTCTCAATCTCAAAGCCTTGTATATTGCTTCATGTTCAGTTATTGATTCATCGCTTCTTCCTGAAATCAGAATTGTCCTCTTATTGTATCTTCTAAGCTGCACTCTTATGGACTTTATGATGTCAATTGCCTCTGTGTTGGAACACGCATTATAAATCAAATGGTGAATTTTATCATTTGTAGCCGAATAATCTTTTAACATATTTTGATTGAGATAATCTCTCATTTCTTCAAGATATCCGCTTATTTTATCCAAGTCTTCATGCGATATTTTGCTTGCGGCATCATAGGCTATCAAACCCTCCAGCCTTTCTCTGATCTCCAATAAATGGACTGCTTCATCAATATTCAGGGATTTAACGATGGCACTTTTGTTTGTTTTTATTTCAACAAGCTTTTCGTTAACAAGCTTCATCAGCGCTGTCTTTATTGTATTACGGCTAACTCCCAATTCTTCTGCCAATGCTGATTCAACAAGAGTTTGCGACGGAACATACACCTGGTCTAATATTCTTTGCCTTATTACTTCATAAACCCTTTCCCCCGTATTTGCCATTTATAAACCTACCCTTTTCATTTATTTCGATAAACACTTTTGTATTACAATCCTATTCATTAAATATTATAATATATTTAATAATATGTCAATTGCTTCTTTGTAATCTTTAGGAGGAATACCGTTGAGTTTTTTTGATTCTACAGAAGATGATATTTTTATAAGCTTTTCTTTAGTGCTTATGGACATTGAACAATCCATACCCATATCTTCTAGTGTAGAAATTACTTCTTTCATTTCTGACACTCTTCTTTCAGCATGAACTACTGTTCTCGGCAAAAGCTGATTTGCCAAATCCACTATTGTTTTATTTTGTATACTGCCTGACAATGATTCAACTATTGTATCCAGAACGCCAAATTTTGCCGAAGCCGAAAGAGATTCAATCATCAACTGAGTCAAACCCTTCATAAATATACTTCTAAACATCTTTATTGCCGATGAACCACCCGCAACAGCATTTAAATCAGTTAATTTCATACCGTATTTAGAAAATTCATTTTCAAAGCTTAATGCCCCATCTCCGGACAAAAGCATTGGAACCTTATGACCATCTGTAGGCACTACACCCATCACTGCTGCATCACAGAACAATACTCCTTCCTTGCGCAGCAATTTGTCAATTTCTTTCATGGCCATAGGAGATGCAGCATTTATATCCACAAAAACCTGTCCTTTTCTCATATAGGGAAATACTGACTGTGCTATTGAAACAGCAATTTTTGCACTTGTGGCTGACATAATATATTTTGATGATACAATTGCTTCTTCCATTGTAGGTATCAAAACTATTCCAGCTTCTTCAGCTCTTTTCCTAATCAATTGTCCTTTTTCCGGATGATCCCAAAATGCATCATATGCGCATATTTCCCCTAGGCCTTCTGACTTCAAACCTTTTGCTATATGATATGATGCCTCTCCAAATCCTATAAATGTCAATAAATAATTCATTAAAATCACTTCCTATTCTGCTATTATTTTGTTCGATTTATTTTCTTTATGTTGCTTTATCATTGGACCGAAGAAAGCCATAAGCGATATTATAATTACTACCAAAGATATTGGCCTTGTAATAAATCCCATCCAGCTTCCGTCATTTACTATAAGCTGCTTGCGCATTGAGTTCTCGGCTATTTCTCCTAAAATCAATCCAAGTACAAATGCAGATGTTGAATATTTGAATTTATTGAAAAAGTACCCAACAAAGCTGAACGCAAACAAAATTAATACATCTGTGAAGCTGTTTCTCAGTGAATAAGCACCTACAACGCCAAGCACCATTATCAATACAGCAAGCAAAGGATATGGAAGCTTAAGTATTTTAGAAAATTCTATGGATATATATTTTCCGAGAACAAGCATCAGTAGTGATGATACGATGATACCTATGAAGATACTGTAAAGCATTTCAGGCTGCTGGCTTAATAAAAGCGGCCCTGGAGTCAGACCATGCAGCATGAATGCTGCCATAATTATTGCAGCTGTAGGACTTCCTGGGATTCCCAGAGTAAGAGTAGGAACCATAGACCCTCCTACTGCACCATTGTTCGAAGCCTCAGGGGCAATTATTCCTTCTTCTATTCCTGTACCAAACTTTTCTGGAGTCTTGCTTGATCTTACAGCCTCACTGTAGGCAATAAACGCAGCTATTGAACCTCCTGCTGCAGGAATTATACCAACCACTGTTCCTATAATTGATGACTTTAAATATACCCACCAGTTTTTTATAACATCTTTAATTTTTATAAATTCAAAGCTTGCATTTTTCTCAACATGACTTACTTCAGGCTTTCCGCTACACTTCTCAGAAATATTTACATATACCTCTGCAATTGCATATGCCCCTATCATTACAGGTATATAGTCTATTCCGCTATAAAGAAATGACTGCCCGAATGTAAATCTTTCAACGCCGTTTATTGCATCCAGGCCTACAGTTGATAAAAGAAGACCAAGGCATGCCGACAAAAGCGCTTTGACCTGGTTCTTAGAACCGAGACTAGATATACAGCTTAATCCCAATAAAGAAAGTGCAAAGTATTCTGCACTTTGAAACCTTAATGCTACCTTTGCAAGAAGCGGTGCACACACAAGCATTGCTAAAGCAGAAAAGATGCTTCCAAAGGCAGATGCAGTCATTGCAAGTCCCAATGCCCTGCCTGCTTTTCCCTGCAAAGCCATAGGATAACCATCAAACGTAGTTGCAATTGCACTTGAAGTTCCAGGAACCCTCAGCAAAATTGCTGAAATGCTTCCTCCAGCCTGTGCTCCTACATTTACAGCAACCAGGACGATTATTCCTACTATGGGATCCATTTCATATGTGAACGGCAAAAGAAGAATTATTGCCATTGATGGTCCAAGTCCGGGCAATGCTCCGCATATCATGCCAAACGCTGTAGCAATGACTATGAGTATAAGCGACATAGGCCCAAACACTATGCTTAAAGATTGTATTATAGCTTCCATTTATGTCCTCCTAATAGATTAAATAACTTAATTCTCTGAGAATCCATATTCCTCTTGGCAGTGAAACGAAGAAAAATTTTCCGAATACCAGAGTAATGCTGATTGTGAGTATCAAAATAAAAGCTAATCCTTTTAATTTTTCTCTGTATCCTAACATCCATATAGTAACAGATGAAAATATAAACGTAGATAACATAAATCCCAATAAGTTCAGCAAAACTATATACAAAGCAAACAAAGCTATTCCAATAATCATTATTTGAAAACCCTTATCATGAAAATCAAATTTTGTCTTTTTTGTATTCTTCTTGTTTTTTAACAAATCTACTGTGTTTATTAATAGAAAAATTAAGCTTAATATAATTACGATTTGTGGAAAACCACCAGGTCCAATTTGGTCTGTGGAAATTGTCATGCCACCGAAAGACAATGATACAGCATAAAAAACTATTAAAAAGGCTGCAAGAAAAATATTGAACACCAATTCCATTTAATTCACTCCTTTTAATAACCGAGTGTCCATTTAAAGGACACTCGGATAATGAAATTTATTTAACTAAAATTTCCTTGAATTTAGCAACCTCTGATTTCCACATTTCGCCATATTCCTTCTGCCCTACATATCCAGGTATTATATCTGACATTTCCTTGTCTGCTATTGCTCTGTACTCTTTGGAATTATAAACCTTTTCAATTACTTCTTCCAAGTAATCCTTTATTTCCTGCGGAGTTCCCTTTTTCACAGCAAATCCTCTCCATGATCCCTGAGTAAAATTTATTCCTTTTTCTACTGTACATGGAGTGTCTTTTAACTCTTCAACCATTGTTAATCTTTCATTGTGAAGAACCACTAAAGGCCTTACTTCTCCTGACTTAACCATTGTGTTAAATGAAAGAACCTTGTCCTGGTAGATGTCTATTTCGCCTCCAAGAACAGCAGCCTTAGTTTCTGCAGCAGAATTGTAAGGAACATAAGTAATTTCTACTCCTGCAGCCTCTGCAAATCCATTTGCCATGTAATCGTCAAGTCCTCCAGGTGAGGTTCCTCCTATTTTAAGTTCGCCAGGATTTGCTTTTGCATATTCAAGAAGTTCATCGATTGTTTTAAACTTACTGTCTTTAGAAACGCCAAAAACTTGGATGTCTTTTTGGAAGTTTGCTATTGGTTCAAAGTCTCCAGTAAGGCTAGCATTTGGTCTTTCCAAAGCTTCAGCAATTGAATGAGAAGGTGTGATCTGAAGTATTGTGTATCCATCCGCAGGTGCTTGTGCAACATAAACCATACCATCAACTCCACCACCGCCGGCTTTATTTATTACATTTATTGGTTTATCAATGTAATTTCCCATCAAGTTTGCTGCTGTTCTTGTCATGCTGTCTGCAGATCCACCTGCACCAAATGGTACAACAATCTCTATTGCTCTTTTTGGATAATCAAGTTCCTTCGTATCACCTGTTTGAGTTTGCTCTCCTGAAGGTTTTTCTTCAGCACCCTTTGAACAAGCTGCTAAACTGAACACCATTATTGCTGATAATAAAAGTACTAATAATCTTTTCATGCCATCCTCCATATTTAATTAATATCTTCTAAATTTTCGTAGTATTCAATACCCATATCCTTAATAACATTTCTGAAGCCGTAGAAATCTACACCAAGTTCACCAGCTTCAATCTTTGCCCTTGTTTTTTCTTCCTTTGCTGCTCTAGCTACAGCTTTTTCCATTGATGATTGAATATCAGATTTTTTAACAACCACTATTCCATCATCATCTGCAACAATCAAATCTCCCGGCTCAACTATCGTATTGCCGCAAACCGCAGGTGAATTTACCCATCCGCTTTGATTTTTAGAAGTTCCGGTACATATTACTGAAGACGACCAAATTGGCAATCCAAATTCCCTTAGTGTCTTACTGTCCCTTACACCATTGTCTATAATAATTGCTTTTACACCTTGTTTTATGAAGGAACTAACCAGCAGATCACCTATCATGCCATGGTAGTTATTGTCTCCTAGAGTTGTTATTACAACTATATCTCCAGGTCTGCAAACTTCTACAGCAGCATGAATCATTAAATTATCTCCAGGTTGGCAAACAACCGTAACTGCAGGACCACACACAGAATAGTTTTTATCCAGAGGCTTCAATCTCTCATTCATGAGTCCAGTTTTCCCCTGCGCTTCATACACTGTTGCAGCTCCCAGTTCAGCAAATTTATCTGATACTTCCTTATTAGGTCTTGGAATGTTCTTTACGATGTATCTTTGCATCAATAGAGTTCCTCCCCAACAACTGGAAAAAAGTTGGCAAATGATTCTGCATACTTGTAATCCGAGATTCCTGAAATTCTTCTAGCATGGTTGCCCCGCATGAAAGCTCTTTGAGTATAATATTCAATTAGATGATTTTGAGTCTTGAAGCACTTCATAGCACTTATTTTTTGTTCATAGGTTGAAGTGATATCTACAAAGGAACCTGGGACATAATTACTTATTTCCGTCTGATGAGGTTCAAATCCGAAAAGTCTCATCTGTTTTGTATTTTTAAGTCCGTCATACAATGCTCCGGCAGAATTTGCTGTAACGCTTGCCTGGAAAACAGCTTCATGAACTTTATTGTGATCAGGATTGAAGGCATCGTTTGCATCATGAGTGAGAATTATATCCGGTCTCACTATTCTTATCTTTTCCACTATTCTATCCAATCTCTCCCTGTCAAAGTATATGGGATAATCTTCGAAATCCCAGAATTCGATATCTTTTAAACCAAGAATACTTGCAGCCTCTAAGGCTTCACCCTTTCTGATTTCCTTAACCTTTTCTGTAGTCTGGTCTTCCTGTTTCCACAAATCATTTGATTCTCCGCGAACTCCAAAGCTTAGTACTACAAGTTTTACTTCGGCACCTTCCTTAATATATTTAGCTATTGTGCCGCCTGCCCTCCATACAAAATCTGCAGAATGTGCACTGAAAACCAGCATCTTCTTCCCTTTTATCAATTTTCATTGCCTCCCTTATTTTATCAATGCATTTGAATTTTTAACTATCATAGTGATAATTTCTTGGTCAGTAAAACCTTCTTCCTGAAGAATATCAGCAAAGTTGGAAAGTCCTTCGTCAGGGTAGACGTTTGCCTTTTGACCAAGATCAGTACCAAGAATAATATTTTCAGGTCCTATTTCTCTTATTTGATTCATCATTACATCTTTATCTATTTTACCTGTAGAAATTGTAGTATAGCAATGTTCCATCATTGCACCATATTTTAAAAGTTCTTTTTGTTCTTCAATTGAATATAATGTAGCTGGAAATGTTACATGAGTTATAACAATCTTATTAATCTTTGCCTTATGAGCAGCTTTAACCAGTGCAAAGGTCTCTTCTTTTGAAATATGGCTTGTAGCAAGGATCATATTATATTTTGCTATTATATCACATACTTCATAAACTTCATTCATCAATTTTCCATCTTTTAATATGTTTATAGTTTTTACATCTATTCCTTCTTCCTTCATCTGCTTTTGAACAATTGCCCAATAAGGCATTGCTTTGTATGGACTTGATGCGAAATGTATTTGTTCATTTTCAGAATCAACAGTTGGAAACCACACTGTCTTTGCTCCTGCTCTGCCTGCCATCTCAACTGCCATCGGGTTTATTCCACCAACTGCATTGTTTAATGTTATTGACCCATAAACCTGGCACTCAGGTCTGAACATATTAACAACTCTGGCCCTTTCAGCTGTGCAGTTGTAATGTGATTTAATGATATAACCTTTTAGCCCTGCTTCAATAAATCGGTCTGCCAGCTCTGGATCATCAACTTTCCTTTGGAGCATATCTGGTCCGGAATGAACATGCAGATCGTAAGCGCCCTTAATTAATTCATTCATTTCATTTCTCCTTGTTATGCATTCTTTTGATACAATATTGTATTACAATTATGTTACCATCTTTATATTACAATGTCAATAATAAAATTCTAACTTTATTCCAAAAATTATTACAAAAAAACTCCTACATTTTATATGATAATCTTTATATGCAGAATAAAAAAGACTTCGTCCATAAGACAAAGCCTTTATACTATATTAACTTCCACTTCTAATTTAATCAAAAATCCTTTCTGCTTTTTAAAATATATTTGCTGTACACATCGAAAAATAATCATAGAGTTCCAATCTATAAGCCACAGGACAAATATAATTTACATAGAATTTCTTTCAAGTTTTTCAAATACTCCTGCTGCTTTTAGTGCAGGCCTTATTGTAAGAGACAGAGCAATTGAAGCTATTACAGCTATTACAGCATTTGCCGATGAAACAATGAACTTTGTCCCTGCAACTGCTGCC
>JARBUB010000132.1 GCA_029239905.1 Clostridia bacterium | reverse complement strand
AACAGGATATTTTAATGCATCTCTATATACATCCTTTGGTATAGCCGGTGTAGAAACTCTTGGCTATGAGCTGGCAATGCAGTTTAGAGAAAAAGAAGGCAGAGACCCAGATGTTGTTGTTGCAACAAATGCAGGAGGCGGAAACATAACCGGTACTGCAAGAGGACTAATTAAGGCGGGGGCTGAAAATGTTAAAGTTGTCGCTGCCAGTGTAGATCTATCAGGACTACATATGGCATCGGATCATGCATTCAATAAGAAATCCTTTACAACTGGTCACACAGGCTTTGGATTACCTTTCGCTACATGGCCGGACAGAGCAGATGTACCAAGAAACGCAGCAAGACCTTTAAGATATATGGATAGATATGTACTTGTAAGGCAAGGAGAAGTTTTCTATATTACAGAAGCATTGTCTGTGCTTGAAGGCTTAGAAAGAGGGCCAGCGGGAAATACATCTCTGACAGCAGCTTTTTCTTTGGCACAAGAAATGGATGAGGACCAAATCATAGTAGTTCAAGAAACTGAATATACAGGAGCTGGTAAGCATCCAATGGCACAACTTAGCTTTGCAAAGCAAAATGGTATTGATGTGAGATTTGGAAATCCAAATGAAGAGATTCCAGGTGAAAACATTATATTGCCTGAACATCCATCTATGATAAAAATTAGAGATTTTGATTTAAACAAAGCAAAGCATTCCTATGTTAGAAATAGTATCACTAATAATAATGTTACAGCGGTTACTAAGGAAGATATAGAGTTCCTTGCAAAGGATACTAAGTCAGATGAGCAATTTGTTATAAATACCCTAAAAGAATTGGGAGTCACAATAAAATAGATTTTGGAGGGATAATTAAATGAAACGTGCTGATGATTATGAAGTTAGAAGACAGCATATCAAGAACCTGTCAGATGAGGAACTTAAGGCAAAGTTCTGGGAATTGGCAGAAAAAGCTGTAAATCCAATGCTTGAACTTGGTAAAAAGAACACTACACCTGCAATTGAAAGAAGTATACTCCTTAGAATGGGATTCTCAAGTATGGAAGTTAAGCCAATCGTAGAAGGTGTTATAAGCAAGGGTCTTATGGGCAAGGGTGCCGGCAATGTAGTTTGGAGACTTTCAAAGAAATTAGGCTTATCAGTTAGAGAAGCCGGCGTAGGCTTAGCAGAAGGAAAATACTGGGACGTAGTCGATATATTGTTTTAAGGAGGGGTAAATAATGAGTTTAGATATTAATAAGAAGATTGATATAAATGAACTTTTACAGGATCTAGACAAGTACGAGCCAAAAAGAAGAGGCTGGCACTGGAGAGAAGGACAAAACCAAAAGAGAATGGTTGGAGACTTTGAGTATCATGAAACTTCAGAAGGCTTAAAGAATTTTATACCGCTACCAGGCAGCAGAGGCTTCCACTATATTGACCCACAACCAGACTGTGTTATTACAACTGAAATAGCTTCAGGAAGATTTGAAGATGATATAAGAAGAATGAGAATGGCGGCATGGCACGGCGCTGACCACATAATGGTTATCAGAACAGCCGGTCAATCTCATATAGATTCACTTATTGAAGGTACAACACAAGGTATGGGTGGTATAGCTGTTACTAGAAAGCAAGTTAGAGCAAGCAGAAAAGCACTTGATATGATTGAAGAGGAAGTAGGCAGAGCAATAAACTTCCACTCATACATTTCAGGCGTTGCCGGTCCTGACATTGCAGTTATGTTTGCTGAGGAAGGCGTTAATGGCGCACACCAAGATCCTCAATACAACGTACTTTATAGAAACGTTAACATGGTAAGAAGCTTCGTTGATGCTTGTGAAGCAAAGAAGATTATGGCTTGGGCTGACATGCTTCAAATAGACGGTGCACACAATGCAAATGCTACAGCTATGAAAGCTTGGAAGGTTAGACCAGAGCTTATGGTTCAGCATGCGATCAATAGCATATTCTCAAAGAAGGTTGGTATAAAGCCAGAGAATATTGCATTGTCAACAGTTCCACCAACTGCTCCACCAGCTCCATGTATGAGATTAGACTTACCTTATGCAGTAGCATTAAGAGATTTCTTCAGCGAGTACAAAATGAGAGCTCAGCAAAATACGAAGTATATGGAATCAGATATGAGAGAAGCTACAGTAACTCATACGTTAAACCTTATGATTTCAAGACTTACAAGTGCTGATATCCAATCAACAATTACTCCTGATGAAGGCCGTAACGTACCTTGGCATTATAACAATATAGCTGCTATTAGCACAGCTAAGCAGGCTATGAATGGTATGGACGGTTTAAGAGAAATTGTTAAACTTGATATGGATGGAGTATTAGGACACGATGTAAGAGAGCTTAAAGAAAGAGCGGTTCTATTCTTAGAAGAAATGCTTGAAGTAGGCGGATATTTCAATGCTGTTGAACAAGGCTTCTTTATAGACAGCGGTTACTATCCAGAAAGAAATGGCGATGGTATCCCAAGACAAATCGACGGCGGTATAGGCGTTGGTATGATATTCGAAAGAGATGCAGATTATTTTGCACCGGTATCAGTACACTATGGGGACAACAATATACCAAAGGAATTTGCGAGAGCATCTGATGCAATAGGCGGAGATACCTTTGAAGATAGAACAAAGATAATCTACATCGACGAGCTTGATGAGCATGACAATGTAAACACAAGACTTAAGGATGTAGAAAAATACAAAAATACAAGTATTGTTAAGCCTGAAGTTGAGTGGAAGGCTGACGGAGTTGTTGCTATAACAATATTCCTGCCGCTTCCTGAAAGAACAGCTGAATTCGCAGCTATAAAATGCGGTGAAAATATGGGCTTGGAGGATGTAACAGTTGTTCATAAGCAATGCTTGCATCCATCAGAAGGTACTTTAGTAGAAATAAAGGGTAAAGTAAAGTTTGATATAAATGTTGATGAACTTATAATCCCAGAAAAACCCGAAGTACTTTCAGCAGAAGCAGTAAGAGCAGATATACAAGAGAATCCAATATTTGTTGTTGCGGCAACTGTAGGTCAAGATGAACACTCAGTTGGTCTAAAAGAAACACTTGATATTAAGCACGGCGGTATTGAAGGTTACGGAGTTAAGTACTTATACCTTGGAACTTCCTGCCCAGTTGAAAAGCTTGTTGACGCAGCTATTGAGACAAATGCCAGCGCAATACTTGCAAGTATGATTATTACACATGATGATATTCACATAAAGAATATGAGAAAGATTCATGACCTATGTGTTGAAAAGGGCATCAGAGACAAGATTATGATAATTTGCGGCGGTACTCAAGTTAGTAACGAGATTGCAAAGGAAGCAGGAATGGATGCAGGTTTCGGCAGAGGTACAAAGGGTATTGACGTTGTAAGCTTCATGGTTAAGAAAAGAAGGGAAATGAAGAATGAAGATTAATGTATTGGTGGCTGAAATTGGCAGCACCACTACAGTTGTAAATGCATTCAATGATATAGGAGGCCCCTGTCCTAAGTTTTTAGGACAGGGGCAATTCCCTACTACGGTATTAAATGGAGATGTTACTGTAGGCTTAAAGGGTGCTGTAGAAAACTTAAGAGAAAATTTGAAGCTTGATGAGATTCAATATGATGAAATGCTTGCAACAAGCAGTGCTGCAGGTGGACTTCGCATGACTGTTCATGGTCTTGTTTATGATATGACTGTAAGAGCTGCAAAGGAAGCGGCATTGGGCGCAGGCGGTATCATTAAGATGGTTACTGCAGGCAGGCTGCGAAAAACAGATCTCAAGAAGATTCAAGAAATAAATCCGAATATTATATTGGTTGCAGGGGGAGTAGATTATGGTGAGCGTGATACCGCTTTATATAATTTCGAGCAAATAGCTGCTATGAAGCTTGGTATACCAATGATATATGCAGGAAATGTTGAAAATCAAGAAGAGATTAAAGAATTAGCAAAAGAATATGATGTTATGCTTTATTTGGTGGACAACGTATATCCAAAGGTGGACCTGCTTAATGTTGAACCTACCCGTAAAGTCATACAAGATGTATTTGAAGAACATATTATTCATGCACCTGGCATGACTAAGGTTAGGGATATGGTAAGCGGTCCAATCATTCCAACACCTGGTGCAGTTATGGAAGCTGCAAAGCTTCTAAAAGAAGCTATAGGTGATTTGGTTGTATTTGATGTTGGAGGGGCTACCACAGACGTCCATTCTGTAACTCAAGGCTCAGAGGAGATTAACAGAATACTGATAAGTCCTGAACCTGAAGCCAAAAGAACGGTTGAGGGAGACCTTGGGGTATATGTAAATCTAGTTCATATAGTTGAAAAGATAGGGTTGGAAAATCTGAAAAAAGAGTTTGAAGATGCAGAGGAACTCATTGCAAATGCTAAAGCAATACCTGAGACTGATAGGGAAAAGCAATTTGTTGAAAGACTGACTAAGGAAGCTGTATTGACTTCTTTGGAACGGCATGCCGGTAATTTGCGTAACTTTTATGGTCCTTCCGGTAAAAAAACAGTGGCAGAAGGTAAGGATTTAACCAATGTCAAATATATCATAGGTACTGGTGGGGCACTTACAAGACTGCCTAATAGATTAGAGATTCTTAATTCAGTTGGCACTTATGGAAAGGGTATGGAATTATATCCTACTAACAATGCAAAGGTGCTTATAGACAATGCTTATATTATGGCTTCTCTAGGCGTTTTATCTAAGAGATATCCGGAAGACGCACTGCAGTTAATGAAAATAAGCATGGAAATAGATTAATTAATGGAATTAGAATAATTATATGAGGAGGGTTATAATGCAGTATCCTGCTTTAATAATGGATAAAAATAAGGTAAAGCATAATACCAAGGTATTATCTGAGTTGGCTAGCAAACATGGTGTAAAGGTTGCAGGTGTTACAAAGGTGGCATGTGCGTGGCCTGAATTGGCAGAAGCCATGATTCAAGGTGGAGCTTATGCACTTGCTGATTCTAGAATAGAAAACCTAATTAAGCTTAAGAATTTCAGTGTACCAAAGATTCTGCTTAGAATACCGATGCTAACTCAGGCAGCTGATGTGGTAGAGTATGCAGATATAAGCCTTAACTCTGAAATAGAAGTTATAAAAGCCTTAAATGAAGCAGCAAAAGCCAAAGGTAAGGTTCATCAAATAATACTGATGGTTGATCTTGGGGACCTTAGAGAAGGCGTATGGTTTGTGAATGCTGTTGCTTTTGCAGGTGAGATTATAAAGCTCGAGAATATAAAACTTATGGGATTGGGTACAAATCTTACTTGCTACGGTGGAGTAATACCTTCTATAGAAAACCTTGGAACCTTGGTCAAAATTGCAGAAGAGATTGAAGTCAAGTACGGAATAAAGCTTGAAATCATTTCGGGTGGAAACTCTAGCAGCATCCACTTGCTGCAGAAAAGCCAAATGCCGGGGAAAGTAAATCAAATAAGATTAGGTGAAGCCATTGTTTTGGGTACTGAGTCAGCATATGGCGAGAGAATAGAGGACACCTACTCTGATGCCTTTACCTTAGCAGCGGAAATCGTAGAACTAAAGGAAAAGCCTTCAGCACCAATTGGCGAAATAGGCATGGATGCTTTTGGCGGCAAGCCTGTATTTGTGGACAAGGGTATCATAAAGAGAGCGATTGCGGCAGTGGGCAGACAGGATGTCAAACATGAGGGGCTTACCCCAAGAGACAAGGGAATATCTATACTAGGCGCAAGCAGTGATCATATGATATTGGATGTAACAAATGCAGAAGCTGGATATAAGGTAGGAGACATTGTTGAATTTGATGTCAACTACGGAGCACTGCTTGCTGCTGCTACGTCAGAATATGTAAATAAAATAGTGAAGTAAAATATCTAAGGAGTAGTTCTAAGGAACTGCTCTTTTTTTATGTGGATTATTAGTATAGTGATAGCACATATTGGAAATATAATTAAATGTAGCTTCATTTGTAAGGAGGAATAGCAATGGTTATTTTGATTAGAAGTTTTCATGCATGTTTATGGATAGCTGCTGCATATAAATGGGGAGATTGGAAAAATTGGAACAAGTATTATCCTACCATGCTCTTTATGGGAATGGGAGATTTAATATACAATCTAGTGTTCTTCAACAAAAAGCTTTGGACTTTTAACCCAGGGTCTATTAACCCTATATTTAGTGAACTTTTAGTTATATTTGCAATATTTTCGTGTACTGTACTAATATTTTTGACCCACTTTCCTAAGACTCTTTTTAAACAAGTTCAATACGTAACATTATGGACTCTAATTTATATTATTATTGAGATAGTATTGTCAAATATAGGTATGCAGTATAATGAAAATGGTTGGAATATATGGTGGTCTTTACTTCATAATTTTTATCAATTTCCACTTCTGGCTATTCACTTTAAAAAGCCTTATCTAGCATGGTTCTTGGCAATTACCATTCTAATTATAATAATGAGAGTTTTCGGTGTTCCAATAATTAACTAATATTCCTTTAAAATCTAGCTGAGTTGTATTAGAATGGGATAAGGAGGTGGTAAATTGCGAAGCAAGATATTATCAATAATACTAATAATCTCTATGTTGATGAGTTTATGTGTTGTAGTAAATGCCGATGAGGATCGAAGCTACTATATTGAAAGCTATCAGATATCAGCAAGGGTTGATGAAAATGGCGACATGCTGGTGGATGAGACTTTGGATTATGTATTTGATGGAAGCTTCAATGGAATATATAGAACACTTGGTACAGAAGAAGATAGAAACTATGAAAACATACAGGTATTTGTTATTGAAAATGGCAATTTAACTGAGTTTATAAAGGATAACAGCGGAAGAGAAAATACATATCAACTAATATATGAAGAAAATCAGATGAAGATAAAGGCCTTTAAGAAATCCAAAGATCAAAACAAGACCTTTGTAATCAGATATAAGGTGAGTAAAGCAGCTACAAGATACATAGATACAGCAGAGCTCTACTGGCAATTTACAGGTAAGAACTCCATGGATGTTGTTGTAAATAATTATAAGGTTTTAATATGGCTTCCGGCTTCTGTAGATAATGCCAGTATAAAAGCCTTTGCTCATGGACCTTTATCCGGTAATGTTAAAATTAATCAGGATGGCGTAATTTCATTAAGTATAGATAAACTAAGACCAAATAATATGGTAGAAGCTAGAGTACTTTTTAATACAGAAAGCTTAGATGAGAACGCTAGATTTGTTGATGAAATGGCTTACAATAGAATAATGGAAGAAGAAGCTAAAGAGGCTGAGAAAGCAAACAAAAGTAGAATGATTGCAAGAATCCTTATAGGTTTAGCATTTGTACTGGCGCTTATTGAAATTCTATTAATATTATTTATTTACCAGAGATATGATAAGGAGTTTAAGCCAGATTTTCAAGGTATATATTTTAGAGAACTCCCCTACGAGTACTCACCAGCTGTTATGGCAGTACTTTGGAACTTTGGAAAAGTAACGACAAAGGAAATTACTGCCACATTAATGGATATGGTAAGAAGGCGAGTACTACAGCTTAAGGTTGAGCAAAACGAGAAGCATAGTATTCTTGGTTTGAAAACTGAAGAAAGCTATGTATTTAGCAAGTTAGAGGCAAATACAAGTGAACTAAAGCAGCATGAGCAGTTCCTAATTGATTGG
>JARBUB010000131.1 GCA_029239905.1 Clostridia bacterium | reverse complement strand
ACTGGAGCTGTACAACAAAACCGTCTGCTTTGTGGGTACAGGGAGCATCGCTTCAGAAGCTGCCAAAAGACTGCAAGGCTTTGATGTGAATATTATTGGAATCAATACTTCAGGTAAAAAAGTAGCGTATTTCAACCGCTGTTATCCGATGGTTGAGCTTGATCTAGCCTTAGAGCAATCCGATGTGGTTGTGCTCTCTATACCATCTACAAAAGAAACATATCATTTAATCAATAAGAATAATCTCAGCTTATTTAAAAACGGCGCTAGCCTAATCAATATTTCTAGAGGTAATGTTATTGATGAGTCTGCACTTGCAGAAGCACTCAAGAAAGGCAGCATTCGTGGAGCCGCCCTAGATGTGTTTGAGGAAGAGCCCCTCAGTCAAGACAATCCGCTATGGGCTTTAGATAATGTAATCATTACACCTCATAATTCCTGGATATCTGAAATGAGAAATGAAAGAAGATACAATATTATCTATGAAAATTTAAAGAAATTTATTAATGGAGAAACTCTAAAAAATATAGTGGATATAGAAAAAGGTTATTAATATTCAGCTAAGTTATTTATTCCACTTTAACACTTACTCAATCATCTTTCCAAAATAATACACCTTCTGATTTTAGTTTGTCAGAAGGTGTATTGAATTCAAATAACTACCTTTATATTGTTAGCTACCAAGCCTTGTACTTAAACGTCTTATAACGCATTAAGATAGTTTTCTGCTTCTTCTATCGTTAGAAATATATGTTTATTGCTTCCTTGTATATTTCTGTTATAAATATCGTAAGACTCTCTGCCAAGGACCAAAGCATTTGCCTTAAAGCCTCTTTTGACTCCATATTCTCTAATAACATTAAAACTATCACTGCGGTCTAATATTGACTTATCACATGTTGAAAGATCTGCTAAAACAGTAAATCCCATCTTTGAATTATCTATAATAGCTATTATATTACTTTTATATGCTTCAAATTCAGCTTGAGACAATACATTATGAAGTTCTATATATATTCTATTTTTCTCTTCTGAATATCTTAAGATAAACATTATTTACTTACCCCATTTTAAAAAGGCAACCGCAAAGTTTTCTCCAGCACCGGGAGATACCAATAAAATTGTATCATCATCCTTTAACTTACCAAGCTCTCTGGCTTCAAAAAGGTTAACCGGTATTGATGTAGAGGCTAAATTTCCGTATCTACTAAAACTTTCATAGGATTTTGACTCTGTAAGACCTATAGCATCTCTCCATGCCCCATGTGCCCAAGGTGAGGGTTGATGTGATATCATAAAATCAATTTCTTCAACATTTAGATTCGCTTTTTTCATAGCTTCATTTACAACTGCTGCCACATCATTAACAGAATTTCTTCCTATACTCCTTACTAACTCATCATTAGTAAAAAATTCAATAGATGGCTCTACACCGTTTTCAGTTGTTATTGCTACCTCACGCATAGTAAAAGCATCATGGTATTCCCCTTTTGAATGGAAGTTTGAAGCGATGAATCCTCTGCCCTCTGATACACGACTCATTACTACTGCTGCTGCTCCATCTCCTACTATCGTGCTTAAATAATGCGTTGGTGAAATCATTCTAGAATGTAATATAGATGTTGCTATTACGATATTTTTGCAGGTTCCCATCATAATTAAGTGAGATGCTGCTATCAGCATGCTAACAAAGCTTGAACAACAGGTATCCATATTCCATGCTCCTGCATTCCTGAGCCCCAGTTTATGCTGCAAAAGACTGGCATTTCCCGGTATCAGCTTATCCTGAAGCATAGAATGAACCATTACCAGGTCAATATCATCCAATTCTAATCCTGCATCTTTAATAGCTCTCTTGGCAGCAACAGTTTCAAAATCTGATGGTGGAACATTATCCGGAAAAATCCTTCTTTCCTCAATACCTACAAAAAGACTGCTTTTTTCCTTTCGAGAATTAACTATTTCGATGTCATTCCAATAGTTATTTTTTCTAATCTCTTCCGGCATATTAAGACCAATACCAATAATCCCTGCGTTGTAAATTTCTCTTAACAAAATTACGTCCTCCCTTATTGCGATTTTAATCTTAAGTATATTGCACAAACTAGCAATTACTATTTAATTATACATATTTAACATATTAATGTCAAAAATTCATAAAATGTCATTTTTTTGTATATTAAGAAGGATTTCCAGTAATTATATAGAAAAGTAATGCTATACAATGTTCTAAATATTATATTAGGAGGTAGTAGAATGAAAATAAAAGATGTAAATGGTAAGTATGAAATCGAATTAAATACTCAAAGAGGCATTGTGTTTGAAAAAATTGAAGGGCTTTGGACTCTTAATGATATCCAAAGATATCATCAGGATTATATGTCAAAAGTTTTACCAGCATTCAAAGATAGAAAATGGGCAAAGTGTTGTGATGTAAGAACCTATAAAGCATCCACCATCACTGATGAACTGAATAAAAATATGGCATTGTATGCTCAGAATGGGCTTGTTGGGGGAGCAATCATAGTAGATAGTGCAATTGTAAAGATGCAATTAAGTAGAAGTACAAGAAGCATCGGCCTTGAACCAGTTCCTTTTGATAATTTAAAAGATGCTGATGAGTGGCTTAAGACTCAGGGCTTCTAATATTTCAGACATAGACAAAGGTTATTAAAACCTTTGTCTATGGTGTCAGGCACCGCAGATAACAAGATTTGCAGCTGCAAATCTTGTTATCTTGGTGCCTGGCACCATAAAAATAAGCTAGCCAATAGGCTAGCTTATTTTTAATCGTTCAAATTCATATGCTCGCTGGTTACTGCGTAGATGATTTTCTCACAAATATTTGTAACATAGTCACCTATTCTCTCCAATGACTTACTTACAAATAAGAAGTTGGTTGATTGATGAATTTTCTTAGGATCTTCCATCATTAAAAGCAGCAGTTCACTAAAAATCTGCTTGTGCAAAGCATCCATTTCATCGTCCATTTTACTGACTTCCATTGCTTTTTCTGCATCCTGCTTTACATAGGCATCTATACTTTCTCTAACCATCATAGTTGCAACTTCGCCCATTCTCGGTATATCGATAAGCTCCTTGATATACTTTTCATCAGCAAGTCTTACCGTAATTTTGGAAATATCAACAGCGTGATCTGCAATTCTTTCTAAATCAGTGATAATTTTCATAGCTGTAGCGATAAACCTCAAATCCTTCGCCATAGGTGCTTGGAGTGCTATAAGCTTAAGACATTTCTCTTCTATTTGATACTCCATATCATCTATAACATCATCACCTTCAATTACCGACTTTGCCATACTTGTATCCTGACTTTTCAAGGCATGAACCGAATTGTTTAAGGCTTCCTCTACAACTGTACACATCTTTAACATTAATAGATGCAGTTCCTGAAGTTCTTTATCAAAATAATTCCTTGTCATGCTATCCCTCCTTTAACCAAATCTTCCGGTTATATAATCCTCAGTTCTTTTATCTTTAGGTTTATAGAATATATTCTCCGTCTTATCCGCTTCTACAACTTCCCCGGTTAAAAAGAACGCTGTATAGTCAGATATTCTTCCTGCCTGCTGCATATTATGTGTAACGATTACTACTGTATATTTCTTCTTCAACTCTTCCATCAAATCCTCAATTTTAAGAGTTGAACCCGGGTCAAGGGCAGAAGTTGGTTCATCCATCAAAAGCACTTCCGGCTCTACCGCCAAAACACGAGCGATACAAAGTCTCTGCTGTTGTCCCCCTGACAAGCCTAAAGCTGATTTATGCAGTCTATCTTTTACCTCTTCCCAAAGTGCCGCGCCTTTTAAACTTCTCTCCACAATTTCATTCAGCTTTCTTTTATCCTTTATACCATGAATCTTTGGACCATAAGCTACATTTTCAAATACTGACATAGGAAAAGGATTCGGCTTTTGAAATACCATTCCCACTCTTTTTCGCAGTTCAATGACATCATACTTCTTGATATCCAATCCATCAAGAGAAATACTTCCATTGATTTTTACACCATCTATCAAATCATTCATTCTATTAATGGTTCTTAGAAATGTGGATTTACCACAGCCTGAAGGACCTATTAGTGCAGTGACTGAGTTTTGAACAACATCAATATTTATATTTTTTAAAGCATGGAAATCTCCATAATACAGATTTAAATCACGAGCTTCTAGCTTATTATTCATTATACCCCTCCTCTTCTATCTAATAAACCTCTTAATCAAGCGATTAGCAACAAAATTTATAATAAACACTGTTATGATAAGCACAGTGGCTGTAGCATACATATTTGTCTTTGATAATCCCTCTGATGCCAAAATATAAAGGTGAACAGCCATAGTTCTACCCGGTCTCCAAATGCTGTTGGGCAATCCTAAGGAGCTTCCGGCAGTATATATTACCGCGGCTGTCTCTCCTACCACTCTGCCTACACCTAGTATTACACCTGTTAGTACGCCAGGTATGGCAGCTGGCAATACCACTTTATATATAGTCTGCCACTTTGTGGCGCCTAGTGCCAAGCTGCCCTCTCTGTATGAGCGAGGTACCATTTTAATTGATTCCTCAGAAGTTCTGATTATTGTTGGCAGTATCATCAGCGTTAATGTCAATCCACCGGATACGATGGAATACTTGAATTTAAGCAGGACTACGAAGAATACAAAACCAAACAAGCCATATATAATAGAAGGTATGCCTGCCAAGGCTTCTGTACCAAACCGAATTATTCTTATAATAAGCCCTTCCTTCGCATATTCCGTTAAGAATATTGCGGCACTAAGTCCAATTGGTACTGCAATAATTAAAGAAAATAGCGCTAAATATACCGTCGTAACAATGGATGAAAATATACCGCCTTCCTTACCCATGTTTTCCGGTTCCTGCGTTAAGAACTGAAGGCTGATATGACTTAACCCGTTAATTAGTACATGACCTATAATTGCAACAAGTACAATTACTGTAATGAATGCTGCTGCCCAAAGCAGACCAAAGAATATTTTTTCTGTTATTCTATTCTTTTTTACGGTTCCTGAGCTTATACTTGAGCTTTCCCCAAACAATTTTATATTCACACTTATTCACCTACCTTTTTCGGAATCAGGTTGGCTGCAACATTAAGTATCATAATAAATATGAATAATACGATCCCCGTTGCAAATAATGCCTGCTGATGCTCCCCGCTAGCATAACCCATTTCTATACCAATATTTCCTGTCAAGGTTCTTATAGGGGACAAAATGCTTTCAGGTATCAGTGTGCTATTTCCTGTTATCATGATTACAGCCATAGTTTCTCCAATAGCTCTACCCATCCCTAGAATAATCCCCGTAATGATCCCAGACCTTGCTGCCGGAACAATAACCTTATATATTGCTTGCCAGTGTGACCCGCCAAGGGCTAAAGAACCTTCCTTGTATTCTTTAGGCACCGACCTGATTGCACTTTCCGATATATTTATGATCGTAGGCAATATCATGATGCCTAGAATAACACTGCCCGCCAATATGCTAAAGCCTTGATTTTGAAAGGTCTTTCTAATAAATGGTACAAGTACCACCAAACCATACAGCCCATAAACAACGGAAGGTATGCCAGCTAACAGCTCTATGCCGGGTCTAATAATATTGGCAACCTTCGGTTTGGCTATTTCTGCTAGAAATACTGCACAACCTACCCCAATTGGCACTCCCAAAATAAGCGCTCCTAAAGTAGCCAGTATAGATCCCAATATCATGGGATAAATACCGTAAATTTGCTGTGTAGGTGCCCATTGCCTGCCAAAAATAAAATTAAAAAATCCTACTTTTTGAATGACAGGCCAGCCTTCCCTTACTATAAAGAATGTAATGAGTATAACTCCTAGAACTGCTATAAGTGCGCATAAAAACAGGAACAGCTGAATTATTTTTTCATATACCTTCATGATATCCCCTCTTACTATGATTTTATATTCGCTGTTAATATCTAACCAATTCGCTTTTCAAATAATTCTATATTAACTAGCATAACTATTTAATGAAAATTTAAACCAGTCGTACTTATTTAATAAAAATATGTTAAGTACATTTTAATTCTATTTCATAAACGAAAAATGAATATTAATAGAAGGTAAAAGAGATGTTAAAGGAATGTTAATTTCATGTTAAATGCTTGAAGCTAACATAAAAAAATGACCGATGTAAAACCGGTCATTTTGGATTTTAGTTAAAGACTTTGATTATTTCACTTTTAGATAGTTGTGGCTTGCTACTACTTCTTGTCCTTCAGTGCTTAGGATGAAGTCTAAGAAATCTTTAGCAGCACCAGTTGGTTCTTCCTTTGTAAGCATCAAGAAAGGTCTTGATATCTTAAATGTTCCAGCTGATATATTTTCTTCTGATGCCTCAACACCATTTACCTTAATCATTTTTATATTTGTATTCTCTTTCGCTGAGCCGAAAGAAGCATAACCTATTGCGTTTGGGTCACTTGAAACTGTAGTCATTACAGCACCGGTTGAACCTTGTGTGATAGCTGTTGCTGTTGTTTTGTCCCCATCATTGTCAACGCCTGTTAATTCTATGAAAGCACCTCTTGTACCTGAACCTTCTTCCCTTGTAACCACTGTAATCTTGCCTGCTGTTCCGCCAACCTGTGACCAATCAGTTATTTCACCTGTGTATATCTTTTGAATTTGCTCCATTGTAAGGTCAGTAATAGGATTTGCTGGATTTAGTACTACAGCGATACCATCTAAAGCAATCTTAAATTCCTTGAGATTTTTTTCTTCTGTCTTTAATTCTCTTGACGACATACCGATATCTACAACACCATCATTTGCTGACTTTATACCAACACCTGAACCGCCGCCTTGTATATCTATTATTATATTAGGGTTTTTAGCCTTAAACGCCTTTGCTAATTCCTCAGCAAGAGGTTGTACGGAAGTTGAACCGTTCACAGTTATGCTTTGCTCAACAGGTTCTGTCGTTGTTCCATCTTGGTTTTCCTCTGCAGGCCTGCCACATGCAGCAAGCGCAAATGCCGCCACCATAATTACCATTAGAATTGCTAATATTCTTTTTGAACTCATTTTTATTCCTCCCAGAATTTAATTATTTATTGTTTTCATCTTACAATACAAATATACAATGCAAATGTTAAACAACAATAAACCTGATGTTAATTGAATTTAAACTATATGTTAAGGTTTTGTTAAAAGTCGTAATAAACCACATCAAGCTTAGTATTCAGTAAAAGCAAAAATTTATTAAAAAACAGATGTCATGCCTTACACATGTACATCTGTTTTTGCTGGAATACTCAATACAAATTCAGTCCCTTGGCCAACTTCACTTTCAACATCAATTTTACCCTGGAACTGCATAATGATATGCTTTACAATCGCAAGACCCAATCCGGTGCCGCCTACATTTCTAGACCTTGCCTTATCTACCCTATAAAATCTTTCAAATAATCTGGGAATATGTTCCTTGGCTATACCTATTCCATTATCTTTAATCCTAATTATCACTTCATTTCCTGAATTGTATGCCGTTACCTCGACATTGCCTCCTTCAGGTGTATATTTCACAGCATTGTCTACAAGATTGATCAGCATCTGCTTAAACTGATCTGGATCTCCCTTTAAATTATTAAGCTCTGCTCCAACCGTTGCATTAAGTCTTATATTTTTGTACTGAGCTTGAGCCTGCAGCAAAGATACAATTTCCTTAATCTTTTTCTCTGTATTAATTGTTTCATAAGTAATTTTAATTTTCTTGTTCTCCAGCTCAGATAAGGATAAAATATCACTAATCAATCGATTTAATCGATCTGCCTCATCCTCAATAATATTCAAGAATCGCACTGCT
>JARBUB010000130.1 GCA_029239905.1 Clostridia bacterium | reverse complement strand
CTGCTGGGTCAAAGGTCTGAATAATGGCTAGTACCTTTTCTAGTGTAACAACATCAGTTTTTGCTAACTCCGAAAGCTCGTCCATGGAAATTGTTAAATATCCATTTTCATCAATACATTCTATTATAAATTCTCCGATATCCAATAAGTTGTATTTTAGTAGGGATAATCGAAGTTGGAAAAGCAGGTGATCCTTAAGGGTATAAGAATTGCTTACATAATTATCATAGCTTTGCTCTTGTCCTTCATCATTGTAATTATTATCGAAGCAGTAGCTTTTTCCTTGAAATTGCAGATATTCTTTCCAATCAATCTCTTTATCGTTCTTATCATCATTCTTACGCTGCTCCGTTATAGCCTTTTCATCCTTCGGTTCTTCTGCCAGTTCCAGTACAGGATTTGTTTCAAGCTCTTGCTGAATAAACTCTTCTAATTCCATAGTTGGAAGCTGAAGAATTTTAAGTGCAAGCTTGAGTTCCGGTGTCATCACAAGCTTTTGCTGCTGTAAAATTGCTAGATCGTATCCCATCCTCATAATATCACTCCCTGATACTGTAAACCTTAGTACCTACTATATTATAGCATATTGGCATCACCATATATAATGTATTATTTTTCTATTTATGCTGCACTATGTAATTTGATGTAAGAGGTTTTGTACAAAACATACAGCGCTTTAGAAAAAGGCATATTAAAAGGGCCGATATTCATCGGCCCCTACAAATACATATTAAAAATAAATTTTTATCTTTCTCCCTTTTCATAAGGAATACCGCTGGCTGCAGGAGCTACAGCTTTGCCTATAAAGCCTGAAACCGCCAGCATAGTGAGTATATATGGCATTGCAAATATAAACTCTCTTGGTATGGGCAGCTTATTGGATACGATCTCCAACGCTACCGCAAAGCCGAAGAACAAACAAGCTCCTGCAGTACCAATTGGATTCCATTTACCAAATATTAAAGCAGCCAAAGCAATAAAGCCTCTACCAGCGACCATACCTTCTTTAAATAAATTCATAGAACCTATAGAAAGTGATGCCCCGCCTATACCGCCTAAAACACCGCTTAATATTACGCATAAATATCTTGTTAGCTGAACATTTACGCCTAGTGTATCAGCTGCTTTTGGATGCTCTCCTACGGCTCTTAGCCTTAGGCCAAATGGTGTCTTGAACATCACATAATATGATACACCTACCAAGACAAAAGCCAAGTACGTAAAGATATTGAAGGGTCCCCAGTTTTGAAATGCACTAACACTATTCGTTTGCCCTGGTTTACCCCATATTGCAACCAATAAAAAGGTTGTAAGACTAGCCGCCAATATGTTGATAGCAGTACCTACAATTACTTGATTTGCTTTAAATCTAATACTTAAAAATGCAAGCAATAAACCAAATAATCCACCTGCAACCATTGCTCCTAAAAGTCCCATCCAAGGGGAGCCAGTTTTGTAAGAGAAAAACACAGCACTGAAGGCACCAACAGTCATGATACCGTCTAGCCCTATGTTTACTACACCTGAACGCTCTGAAAAGTTACCACCTAAAGCTGCAAACATTAAGGGAGTAGCGGATCTAATAGTAGCAGGAACTATAATACTCAATATTAATAAAAATCCTTCCATTCTACTTTACCTCCCCTTTTGCGATGCTTTTCTTGCTGTTTTTCTTTTCTGTATAGTTTTCTATCAATACTTTAACAAAGTTTACTGCTACGAATAAAATAATAATACCTTGAATGATACCTACAACTTCCTTTGGAACTCCTTGCAGCTGCATCATAGGTCCGCCCTTTTGCAGCACACCAAACAAGAAAGCAGATAGTATAACACCAATTGGATGATTGTTTCCGACTAAGGCAACTGCTATTCCATCAAAACCATAGCCGGTAAAGCCAAATAGATTGTTTGCTCTAAATTGAACTCCAGTTACCATGATAGCTCCAGCCAAGCCAGCAAACATACCTGAAACAAACATTGCAAATACTACATTGTGAGGAACATTTATTCCGCCGTACTCTGCTGCATGCGGGTTAAAGCCTACAGCTCTTACCTCATATCCCCTAACTGTTTTGTTAAGCAGATAATATGCAAATACAGCAACGATTAGTGCGATTACTATACCAATATGAACTCTAGAACCCTTAAAAATAGTTATTGATTCAGCAAACCTATACAATTTAGCAGTGTCTGCTATTGCAAAAGAGAATGCCTTGTCAGGCTCATTCATCAAATTCATAACAATGAAATTACTAAGATACATTGCAATATAGTTCATCATAATACTGTTTATTACTTCATGAGAGCCAAACTTAGCCTTAAGCCAACCAACTATGCCTCCCCAAATGCCTCCTGCAAATGCACCAACCAGTAGAACAATTGGTATATGTATGATTGCAGGTAATCCAGTGAATGCCCAGCCTGCCCACACTGATGAAATTGCGCCTATTATAAATTGACCCTCTGCACCTATGTTGAATAACCCGCACCTAAATGCAAATGCCACAGCTAGACCAGTCAATATCAGAGGGGTTACTGAAACTAAAGTTTCACCAAAATTGCTCCAACTGCCCAAACTACCCTTAAACATTGCCTTATATGCATTAATGGGATCATTACCAAAAGCTGCTACAATGATACCTCCTACAATAAAGGAAAGCAGTATAGCTATAAGAGGATATGCAATAGCTTTGGTGTTTTTTTGCATACGAATCTTAAATTCACTCGTTCTATTTTCCATTTCACATCCTCCTTACTTTTCAGCTTGTATACTACCGCCAGCCATTAAAATACCCAGTTTCTTCTCTGTAGCATCTTTAGCATCGACTATATCAACTATTTTACCATCATACATAACCGCTATTCTATCTGACAGAGACATGATTTCATCCAATTCCAAGGAAACCAATAAAACAGCTTTGCCGCTGTCACGAAGCTCTACGAGTCTCTTATGTACAAACTCAATTGCTCCTACGTCCAAGCCTCTTGTTGGCTGAGCAGCAATACAAAGACTTGGGTCTCTATCCACTTCTCTGGCTATAATCAATTTTTGTTGATTTCCGCCAGAAAGTGATCTTGCTTCAACGTTCTCATTAGGAGTTCTTACGTCGAATTCCTTAATGAGCCTTCTTGCATGTTCTCTTATTTTAGGATAGCTTAATCCAAATTTACTCTTAAACTTTTTGTTTTTATGACTGCCTAATATAGAATTCTCTGCAAGAGTATAATTCAATATTAAGCCTCTCTTGTGCCTATCCTCTGGAATATGTCCCACACCGCTGTCTATTACATCTTTTGGAGGCAGCCCGGTAATTTCTTTGCCATTTAACAGAACTTCACCTGCAGTAAGCTTTTGAAGACCTGTAATTGCTTGTATCAGCTGAGTTTGTCCGTTTCCATCTACTCCGGCAATACCAAGAATTTCTCCGCTTCGCACTTCAAAATCCACGCCCTTAACCGCTTCTAGTCCTCTTGAATCAAGAGCTTTAAGACCTTTCACCTCAAGTACAGGTGTATCTGATGCTTTCTCCAGCTTTTCAACATGGAGATTTACTTTACGCCCTACCATTTTTTCAGCCAATTCATCAATATCAGTCTCTTTCGTGTTCAAAGTATCAATCACTTTACCTCTTCTAATAATTGTTACTCTATCACTCATTGCCATAACTTCTTTTAGTTTGTGAGTAATCAATATGATTGTCTTACCTTGGCTTACCAAGCTTTCCATAATTACTCCCAGCTCTTCTATTTCCTGAGGAGTAAGTACAGCTGTTGGCTCATCAAATATCAGTATGTCTGCACCTCTATATAGGGTCTTTAGAATTTCTACTCTTTGCTGCATTCCTACTGAAATATCGCTGATCAATGATTTTGCATCAACCTTTAATTCATATTTCTTGGACAATTCTTCTACATCTTTTATTGCTTTATCTAAATCAAGAGATGTGCCTTTTTTTGGTTCTGATCCTAATACTATATTCTCTGCAACAGTAAAAGGCTCTACTAGCATAAAGTGCTGATGCACCATTCCTATACCCAGGGATATTGCAACATTTGGATTTGATATCCTTGCTGCCTTCCCCTTTATAAAGATTTGTCCCTCATCTGGCTGATAAAGACCATACAGTATATTCATCAGAGTGGATTTGCCCGCTCCATTCTCTCCCAGGAGAACATGAATTTCACCCTTCTCCACAGAAAGATTAATATCATCATTCGCCTTAATTCCGGGAAAGGATTTGCTGATTCCTTTCATTTCAATAACTGTGGACAATTTCATCACCTTCCAATAATATTTGGATTTAAAACTAAATATAATTGCATGTATATGTTTTGCACGTAACATATATAAACAAACTTAATAAGTCATTATTTTTATTATACATATATTGTATAACTTCATCAATTATAAATTTATATTACTTAAGGGTACATAAGTGTATTGCACTATGTGATTGAATGTAAAAGGCTAGTGCAAAACATAAAAAATAAATATCTGCAAATCAAAATAAAACTAAAAGCTAGAAGCGTTAACTTCTAGCTTTTAAAGCATTAAACGTACTAGCTATTAAAGTGTAGTTGGCTTGAATGCTTTTAATTCATCTATAGTTCCTGGAACTACGATTGTTCCATCGATGATAGCCTTTTGATACTTTTCAACAGTTGTCTTAACTTCTGCTGGTACGTTGTTGCCGCCATCGCTGTAGCCAACGCCTTCTTCCTTAAGTCCAAGTGTTACTACTTGACCTTTGAAAGTACCATCTTGTAGAGACTTAACCATTGTGTATGTTGCAGTATCAACTCTCTTTATCATACTTGCAAGAACCTTGTTCTTTGTTGAGATAGCTGATTGGTCCTGGTCAACACCGATTGCCCAGAAATCCTTATCGTCAGCTGCTTGTATAACGCCGATACCACATGCGCCTGAAGCGTGGTATATAACGTCAGCTTTGTTAGCATATTGTGCTAAAGCAACTTCTTTGCCCTTATCTGGATTATCAAATACGCCAGTGTAGTTTATAAGAATCTTAGCATCTGGCTTAACTGAAAGCACGCCAGCTCTGAAGCCTGCTTCAAACTTTTGAATTGTTGGAAGCTCCATGCCGCCTACAAATCCAACAACGTTTGATTTAGTTGTAAGACCAGCGATAACGCCAACAAGGAATGAACCTTCATGCTCTTTGAAAAGCACTGACATTACGTTAGGTGCATCAACTGCTGTATCAACAACACCGAAGCTCTTATCTGGATATTGTGCTGAAACTGCCTTCATAGCATTTTCAAATAAGAAACCTACGCCAACTGTTAAGTCAGCTTGTTGTGACATGTTGCCTAGGTTTGGCTCATAGTCCTCTTGCTTTGTTGATTGAAGAACTACTGGCTTAACTCCGAATTCAGTGCCAGCTTTTTCTAAGCCTGCCCATGCTGAATCGTTAAATGACTTGTCTCCAAGACCACCTGTATCAGTTACCATACCAAAAGTTTTCTTTGGTGTTTCAACTGGTGCTGGTGTTGTTGGTTCTGGTGTTGCTACTGGCTCTGGAGTCTTTTGAGTACAAGCAACAAACAATGACATCATCATAACAACAACAAGTAATAGTGCTAATGACTTTTTCATCAATTTTTCCCCCTTATTTATGTATTGATTTTATTGCTGTTTTTACAGCATAATTCAATTCTACACAATTTTAACCAATTCTTCAATAATGCACAGCAACTTTTTTGAATTTCTTTTTAATATTGGTAATATATTATACTTTGTGATTAATATATTATGCATCCTTGTGGACAATATTACTCATAATCACAATGAAACTTATAGAGTTAAATATTAGCAGTGAGTTTCTAGGGGTCTTTCTGCTATTAGCTTATTCTCAAGTAAAATATCAATTGCCCTGCTATAATCCTCATCAGCAACCAAAACAATTGGACCTGTACAACCCATGCCGCTTTCAGAGTAAATACCTGCTCTTCCAAGGAAGATTACAGCATTGTCTAATTCCAATATGTCTATTCCTGCGATTGAGTTTATAACAGTTTTTTTATCCGGCATCTTGAAGTCTTCAGATACTTTCGCTCTGCCGCTATCAAGTGTCAATGCTTTCAGTATTTCATCCAAACCCGCTTTTCTTGCTTTTGCAAATTCATCCTTAGCAATCTGCAAAAGTTTTCCTTTGGCGCAGCTGGCTGCAAATCTTAGAGCCTCACATACAACAGGAGCTCCCGATGCACGTGATAATATGCAGATGATTTTATCATAGTTTTCTCCTACTCCTGGGCCGTAGCCGAAGCCAAGAGCTTCATAGCTTCCGCCTGTTGTGTAGGACGAGAAAATCTTCATCATCAAATTGCCTGTAAGGGAGTCCATAACCATGACATCTGCAGCCGCAGCCAGTAAGTCATTGCCTCTCATAATTACTCCGCCATCTGATCGAACTGACTCCGAAAAGTTTATGTCATACCCCTTAGATTTTAAATCCTTAAGAGCCCCTTCTACCTTACGAGCTCCATCAATGTTTAAGATTCCAACTGTCGGATTCAAAGTCCCAAGGGCTTTAGCTGTGATTATTCCGTACAATGCATTTTTAACCATAGCTTCCACTCTATTGGTTGAAGATGTACCCGTTGTTGTAGAAATGAGAAGTTCCTTACCAAAGCCTGGTGTAATAACCCTGCCTACGGTGGATACTCCAATAGGGAAGCTATAGTGCATTGTGACTGCAGAATCCAACTCGCCTGCTGCGAGCATTGCATCCATTGTCTTATGCGCTTCTTCTTCGCTATTTACTTCAACCAATCTGAGACTCGTATCAAACTTTGGTCCAATAAGTATTATCTCAAAATCGCTGTACTTTTTAGCCGCCATTTCTGCGCCTCGAACCAGTTCAGCAGTCCCTAGCTCACTTCCTAAAGTTGTAATTCCTACCTTAGCTCGGCTTCCGAAGTTGCCCGTTTTCATGGCATCAGCTATTTCATTAAATACTTCACCAATCATATTCTTTACGTTATTATCTGCCATTTTATTCACCCCCTACTTTCTGTCGATTAAGAAGGTTGCGAATTCTTTCATAGCATCTGCTACCATTCCTTTGATTTCATCCTTAGATATCGTTTCAGTCTGCTCAGTGTTTCCAGAATTCTTTTCCATTACAATGGATACACCATCAAATTGATTTGTCATTCTACCCAAGAACAAGCTGCCTTTGCCCACAATCATAGCTCTTTGTATTTTACCTTCTATCATTAGTTCCCTTGCCGATCCAACGAAAGGAACTCCTGATGGAATATGTCCTTGAGTTGGTGCGAAGCCCGGCATACCATGGTTCAATATAAAGCTGTTCATTTCTGTCTTATCTATATCTCCTCTTTTGGCACCAAGTGCAGCTATCATTTTATAGTTTGCCAAAGGAACGTCCCCTGCCCCTGCCGGTACGGTAATTTCAGGGTTTTGCATTTCAACAGAATACTTGTCTATATCTGTTATCTTTAAGCCTACAGCATCTAAAGGCTTCGTAATTAATGACTCCATAACTGCTTGAGGTGAAGATCCAGTTCCAACAGTGTGCCTTCCCACCATATCTGTTCTGAGAATTGGGCTTACCCCATCATTTTCTGTAATCAGCACTGCAAATCCGCCAAGGCAATCCTCCAATATTGGTAGACCTTTACTGACATGATCCCTTGCATTCATTCCAAGCTTGGCTGTAGCACCACCTGCAACTACCGCTACGCTCTTATATACCCCAGCCTTCACTAGAGCTGCTGCATTAATTAGTGCATGAGTAGGTGCAGCACAAAAGCCCCTTAAATCTGAACCTGTTGCGCTTACTGCCCCCGCCGCTTCACAAATAGCCTTTGCAAAATTGCCGCCGCCTCTTTGATTCATATCCCCACAGGCTTCTTCCGAGCATTCAATTACATATTCAATTGACTCCGCAGCCACATTA
>JARBUB010000129.1 GCA_029239905.1 Clostridia bacterium | reverse complement strand
GGCTTTTCCATGCTATTGAATATATTCTTTACAATTCTATCTTCTAGGGAATGGAAGGTTATTACAACCAGCCGTCCCCCTATGTTTAACATCTCAATGGCATCATACAAAGCTGATTCCAGTACATCAAGCTCTTCATTTACTGCTATTCGCAGTGCCTGAAAGGTTCTCTTAGCCGGATGTCCGCCTTCACGTCTTGCAGCAGCGGGTATTGCCATCTTAATAATTTCTACTAACTGATATGTAGTTGTTATTCTATATTTCTCACGTTCCTGAATGATAAACTTTGCTATTCGATCTGCCCATTTATCTTCGCCATAGTCTCTAATGATACGTTTTATTTCAAGAAAGTCTGCTGTGTTTAAGATACTTTCAGCAGTGACAGGTCTTGTGACATCCATACGCATGTCCAAGGGGCCGTCATTCATATAGCTAAAACCTCTATCTTCTTCATCCAGTTGATGAGACGAAACTCCTATATCCATCAAAATGCCGTCTACTTTCTCAAAGCCTGAATTAATAATTGCATTTTTTAGATTTCTAAAATTATCTTTAACATATATTACACTGTCTTTATATGGTTCAAGCTTTTGCTTTGCTGCATTTATTGCATTTTGATCCTGATCAATTCCAATCAAGGTTCCCCCTGGCTGTACTCTTTTCACAATTTCTAGGGAATGACCTGCACCCCCTAAGGTACAATCTACATAGACGCCTCCGGGTTTTATATTCAAATTTTCTATGGTTTGCTTGAACAAAACTGGTATATGTACAAATTCCAATTAAATCACCCTTTATGCTAAATTCCGAGCTGTGACATCTTTTCTGCCACGTCTTCGTAACTAATATCTGCATCGTTGTTGAATTTATTCCACTCTTCAAGGCTCCATATTTCAATTCTTGTAGAAACGCCAATTATCACAACATCTTTATCCACATTGGCATATTCCTTAAGATTTGAAGGCACTAGAGTTCTTCCTTGTTTGTCAATCTCGCATTCACTGGCACCAGCAAAGAAAAAACGAACAAAAGCACGGGCATCCTTATTGGTCATGGGTAGAGTTTTTAGTTTTTCCTCCACTACCCTCCACTCGTCTATAGAGTATACAAACAAACAATTATCCAAGCCTTTTGTCATTACAAAGGCTTCCCCCAGCTGTTCTCTGAACTTTGAAGGTATTATTAATCTATTCTTGGGGTCTAAGGAATGATTGTATTCACCTATAAACATTTTCTCACCACACTTTAGGTTTTTAGTTCCACTTTGCTCCACTTTGTACCACTTCATGACATATTCTATATATATTTGAAAAATCCTTCCCACATTTTCACAAAAAAATAAAAATAGTACAAATGTCCTAGAACATCGTACTATTCTTATGATATACATTTTCTTATTTTTCATTTAGATATTATTGGCCTATTATTCATTGCTTATAATATTATTTTATTCTTAGCCCTGTTTCTTAAAATATAAAAAACCACACCGAAAACTATAATAATTGCAAGACTTATTAGCTGTGCAGCTTTCAAGCCAAAAAACATCAAGCTGTCTGTTCTAAGTCCTTCAATCCAAAATCTACCCAAAGAATATAATATTCCGTAGAGTAAAAAAACCTCTCCATCAGCTTTCTTTTTCTTTCTATAGAATATCAATATTAAAAATACCCCAAGATTCCATAGGGACTCGTATAAGAACGCGGGATGAACCTTAATACCATCCACCATGATGCCCCAAGGTAGATTTGTAGGTCCGCCATGAGCCTCACCATTCATAAAGTTGCCCCATCTGCCTATGGCTTGACCTATAACAATACTCGGTGCAACGATATCTGCTGTTTGCCAAAAGCTAAGCTTCTTTATCTTTGTAAATATGTAACCTGTAAACACGGCTGCAATCAGGGCCCCGTGAATTGCCAAGCCACCTTCTCGAATGTTAATCATCTTCATAATATCGCCGTTATAATAGTCCCACTCCAATAGTACGTAATATGCTCTGGCCCCAATTACAGCAGCCGGCACACACCACAAAGCCAAATCAATAATGTATTCTGGGTTTCTCCCCAATCTTTTCGCTTCGTAATATGCCAAAAGAATACCAACCATGATACCCGTTGATAGCAGTATGCCATACCATCTTATAGATAGTCCAAATATTTCAAAAGCCACTGGATTCATATAATACCTCCTAAAAGTATGCATAATATATTGACATAGTTGATAAAGTTCAGTTATGCCTTTTCACATACACATATTATAATACATTTTCCATGAAAGATGAAGGGCAAAGAAAAAAGTAATGGAATGCCAAAAGAATAACAAGCTTTCCTTTAACACTCCATCCAAATTTCTTATTTTCTTTCTACACCCTTGATGTCATCGGTTATTTCCATAATAAAGCTATAATCCTTATTTTGCATATAATCATCATAGGCTAGATATAACGCCCAAATAATATCCCATATACCTCCGTCTGCCTGCACAACATTAAGACCAAGTTCCTCCATAGCTTCCTTCCTATTAATGCAATAACCATGAGAGAAATACTTTTCTGTCATAATCCGTGTTACAGATTTTGCTTTTTCTTTATTGTTCTTAAACATATTTTTCTCTAATAATGTTTCAGCATATTGATAAGACGCTTTAATAGATTTCTCATAATCACCAATTATCCAAGGATCCAGCTTATCTGAAATAGGAGAAAGTAAAGACTTTGTCATTTCCGGGTTGCTGCTGCCTGCCATCTTCTCCTCCAAGAACTCGATGCATAAACGGATGGATTGTACTGGTACCCACATATCATCATACTTCGGATGCTTCACCAAAGGATCAATTGGCCCGAGTTCTGAAGTAGGCCCCATTATTATTTCGTCTGCACCTATCGCTATCATAGTAGCCGCGCTCTTGGCAACGAAGGGAATGATTACACTGAAATGATCACAAAATTCTCGTATTAAATTTACAATCTTGTAGGGTATATCTACAGAGCCTCCGTAGCTATGCAAAAACAAATCAATTCTTTCGGTCTTCCCAATACTGCATAGCTGTTTATAGAGGGGTATCAATACATAGTCGTCCATGGGTGAGTAGGAAATGTAAGAGATGACTCTCGAATCCCGTGCCTTTTCGATGTTTCTAAGCAAGCTAAGTCTTTTCTTGTTTGATATCTTAATCACTATATAACCCCTCTCGCCATTCAACCTAGCTTATCCGGCCATTTAGGAATCACATAATGATAAAACCTGATTTGCAAGTGAGCTAGTTTTGTCAAGATAGGGCGTCCTCAATTGCAATAATGGCTTTATTGCAACTGAGGACAACGCTTTACTGACGAAAAATATCCGCTTAAAATCTGGAATTTATTATTATGCTGTTCCTCTTTATAAATGGAAGTTAAGCATAATTTGTTGAAAAATGTTGCATTCTAATAACCATAATATGAAATGTCACTGATTTAAGTGTATTAAGAAAATGCAGTATTGTAGTCTATCTACACTACCAGCTCAATTTATTTGTATAAATAATGTGTTTATAGAAATAATACTATTATATGCTGGTTTGTTTAAATTGCCCATAAAAATTAAAAGGTGGGAAATAATTTGACCTTTAATGATAAAGATATTATTGACTTCAAAATCAGTTTATCCAAAGACTTGGAAAAGAAAATAAAAATGGGTTATCAAAGCCAGTTTAGAAACATTGTGATTAGTATAGCCTCTATGCCTAAGCGATATAAGAAAGTAAAAGCACTTATGAATGTTTCGGAAGATACTCAAAAACTGGAAGACTCGAGCAGAAACATATACAATTATTTATTGGATATGTTTGATGTGTTTGGTGATAATGCAGTTCTCAATGCAAAAAGAATATTTGAGGAAAGCGGAACAAGGTGGGGAAAGAAGTTTTATAAAAGCTTTAACCAGCACTATAATGCAGGCGATGTAAAAAAGCTGGTAAAAGAGCTTTATTTGGGTATTAAGGACATTGATTATATTAACTTAGCAAACAGACAGATTAATTGGATTTTCAAAAGGCCTATAGATGATTCCTGCGTAAAGGGCAATTCCTCTAGATATTACAATACAATATATGAGGTGAAGTCTATTTGGTTACAGCACTTTGTGCAGGGCATAGCCCCCGGTTATTCATGTGTATTAGAATTAATTGAAGACGGTGAGAATCAAAAAACTACAAATATTATAATAAAAGAATAAATAAAGGAAGACATTTCAACAATGTCTTCCTTCTATATGTTTTGCACTAAACATTCTACATTAAATCACATAGTGCAAAACATTTTCTTCTGTCCATATGTTGAGAAAAATACATCTTTGATCATACAAAATCGGATGCTTCTGCTGATTTTGTATATGATAAATCTTTTTCTCAACATATAATATGTTTTGCAACATATATAGTTTAGTACCCGCTGCCGTCAACAGCCTTCATATCATTTACGATATTAACGGATGCACTGGCACCAATTCTGGTTGCTCCTGCTTCTATCATCTTCAAGGATGTTTCCAAATCCCTTACTCCACCAGAAGCTTTTACACCCATTGCTGGGCCTACAGTTTTTCTCATCAACATGATGTCTTCCACGGTTGCTCCGCCTGTTGAGAATCCTGTTGAGGTCTTAACAAAGTCAGCGCCAGCTTTTTTTGCCAACTGACATGCTATAATTTTTTCCTCATTGGTTAACAAACAAGTTTCTATGATAACCTTTAAAAGTGCTTTATTCTTACAAGCATCAACTACTGCTTTTATATCATTCTCAACAATATCCAGCTGACCGGATTTAAGCGCACCTACATTAATAACCATATCCACTTCGCCAGCTCCAGCTTTTATAGCTTCTTGCGCTTCAAAGGCTTTAACCTGAGGCAAGGTAGCTCCTAGAGGAAACCCTACAACCGTGCATACCTTTACTATAGTGCCTTTAAGCAATTCAGCAGCTAGCTTCGTATTTGCAGCATTAACACATACTGATGCGAACTCGAATTCTGCCGCTTCCTTGCAAAGCTTTTCAACATCCTTACCCTGTGCATCAGCCTTCAGGATAGTATGATCGATATAGGAAGCTAATGTCTTTTTATCCATCAGAAACCCTCCAATTATCTTATAATTTCACCCTGTTCACCATTTTGAATTGCCGCAGCATTGCCTTCTTCAATATCAATGTGCATATCTAAAGCGAAATCTGGGTGTACTCTTACTACAACATTTTCAAATACAACTGCTCTGTCTGTACCTACCTTAACTGATACAACATCCTTATCCTTCACTCCATACTTAGGTGCATCATCTGTATGCATATGAACGTGTCTTGCAGCAACGATCAAACCCTTTTCCAACTTAACTTGGCCTTTTGGTCCAACAATTGTACAACCAGGAGTATTCGCTGTATTTCCAGAAGCTCTTACTACAGCATCCACACCAAGAGTTCTAGCATCAAAAACAGAAATTTCTATTTGTGTTTCAGGTCTTACAGGTCCTAGTATTCTAACACCCTTTAATGTTGATTTTGGTCCAACAACGTCAATCTTCTCATCACAAGCAAATTGTCCCGGCTGAGATAAATCCTTCATTTTAGTTAATTCATGACCCTCACCAAAAAGTATCTCTAAATGTTCCTTTGAAATATGAACATGTCTGTTTGACATGCTTACTGGTATAAATTTTTCCATTTTATTTCCTCCTAGTATTATATTATTTATAATTTATTATTGTTGCTTAAAAGCTTCATAGGCCTTAAGCATAATTGCACACTCTATTCTCTTTTTCTGCAGTTTGCACTCCATGTCATAGGGCACCTTCAAATCATTGTTGAAAGCAGCCGCATTGGCTTGACAGCCTCCGCTGCAGTAAAACTTAGCCCAGCAATCAGTACATTTTTCCTTGTGATAAACTGTATTCTTGTCAAATTCTTTTTGAAGCTTCTTGTTTGTCACGCCTGCCTTGATATCTCCCATTAGGAACTCTTCTTTGCCAACAAATTGATGGCATGGATAAAGCTCGCCGTCAGGAGTTACTGCAAAGTATTCTACTCCGGAACCACAGGATGACACTCTCTTATAAACACAAGGTCCTCCATCTAAATCCATTAAGAAGTGATAATATCTAAAGCCTTTGCCCTGATCTTGATACTCAATATATTTTTTTGCAAGATTATCGTATTGCTCATATATATATGGAAGATGCTCCTCCAGCAGTGCATATGCTCTATGAGCCTCAGCAACTACAGGCTCAATAGAAATCTCTTTGAAGCCTTGATCAGCTAGGAAAATGACATCCTCACTAAAGTCGAGATTGTTAGCAGTAAAGGTTCCCCTGATATAATAGCTTTTATCTCCTCTAGCATTCACAAAGTCTTTTATCTTAGGCAGTATTTCATCAAAGGTTCCTTTTCCATCAGTAAATTTCCTCATTCTATCATTTACTGCTTTTCTGCCATCTATGCTTATTACGACATTGTCCATATTTTCATTGAAAAACTCTGAGGCTTCTTCATTAAGCAGGGTTCCATTGGTTGTAATTGTAAACCCGATTCGCTTATTAAATTCCTTCTGTCTTTCTCTGCCATATTTTACAGTTTCCTTTACTACGTCAAAGTTCATCAAAGGCTCACCGCCAAAGAAATCAACCTCAAGTCGCTTTCTATTGCCTGAGGTTTCAAGTAAAAAGTCAATAGCACCCTTTGCTACTTCAAGTGACATAAGCTTTCTGCCACCATGATAATCTCCTGTTGATGCAAAGCAATATCCACACCTTATATTACAGTCATGGGCAATATTTAAACATAATGCCTTGGTGAGTATTTCTTTTTCTTCACCTAACACTTTATCTCTATATGTTTCTGCTGCGTTCAGCTGGCCTTGCTGTTCCAACTGCTTTAGCTCTTTATATGCTTCTTCGATTTCTTCTTTGTTGTACTTAGTGCTTAAGCTGTTTATCGCAGCTTCCACCGTATGCTCTATATAATCCACAACATCATAAGCAATTTCGTCAAAAACATGTACACAGCCACTATTAACATCAATTACAATTTTCAAACCATTCGACTCGTATTTATGTAGCAATTCATTACCCCCATATACCTAAATTCCAATATAATTCTATATTAATTATTATTTACTGTCAAATTACCACCTTAAAAAGCCGCCCCTAAAGGCGGCAGATATCAAGTAATGCGTTATTTCATATTCTGTAAATCAAGGTATTTTGCAGCACTTAATGCCGCTGTACTTCCATCCCCTACGGCTTTTGCAATTTGATAGGGCTTTCCGGTACAATCGCCGCAGGCAAAAACCCCTGGGATGCTGGCCGCCATATTTCTATCAATCTTGATGGAGCCCTCTTCCAAATCCAATCCTTCAATAAGTTGACCTATAGGTATCACATTTCTAATTATAAATATGGCCTCAACCTTCAACTCACTTTCATTGGTCCTCAAAAGATTTGCTTTCATTTCATTTCCTTCAATGGCAACAGGCTTTTCCTTCATAAGCTTTACCTTATCATTCACCTTATAATCGCCTTCATAGGTTGGCATGTAGTATACCTCAGAGCATATTTCAGAAAGGTAATTAGCCTCTTCCTCGCCCTCTTGATTCTCTGAAATCATTGCAATGGGCTTATTTTTATAAAGGGGACCATCACAGGTTGCACAGTAGCCTACACCCCTGCCAAGGAACTCTTTTTCACCGGGCATATATTTGGCTTTTCCATGGCCTGTAGCCAATATGATGGTTTTGGCCTCATATATGTTTACACCTGCATTGATTCCAAAATATTCTCCCATATTAAGTAT
This sequence comes from Clostridia bacterium, assembly GCA_029239905.1. Taxonomy (GTDB): domain Bacteria; phylum Bacillota; class Clostridia; order Lutisporales; family Lutisporaceae; genus GWB2-37-7. The sequence continues at coordinate 217 of JARBUB010000129.1, read as the reverse complement.
ATTTTGAACCTTCTCATGTTTTATCTCAATACCCATATGCTCCGCATGCTTCTTAAAGGCTTCAAGCATATCTGTACCGCTGATTTCCATAAACCCTAAATAGTTATCTATCTGAGGCGCCTTCATCAGGCCTGTAACCTTTTCTGTGCCACCAAGCAATATAAGACTTTTGTTTCTTATTTTAAGATTTAATGCTGCTGAAAGACCTGCAGGTCCT
>JARBUB010000128.1 GCA_029239905.1 Clostridia bacterium | reverse complement strand
AAAAGTTGATATGATGAATCACCAGAAAAGTTTGAAGTCTATGTTGGGTGCTGGAGAAGGTGTAATAAAGGTAAGCAAGAACAATATTGAGGCGATAAAAGCAATGAATAGTGATATCTACAAAGACCTCGATCAACTATATGCTATGGATGATGTCTTTTACTCAAAGGAAGATATGTTGGCAGTTGCATCAGAATTAGATACTTGCATTATAGAATCGAATTTTATAGGTCTGGATAACTTTAAACATATACTTAGTGATCCGCGAGTGCTTTATACATTGATTGTTACATTAGTATTTACAGTAATATCTGTTTTTGGTGAATTGGTATTAGGACTTGCTTTGGCACTCATAATGAACAAAGCAATGAAGGGTAGAGGGCTAATCAGAACGGTATCTCTCATTCCTTGGGCGATTCCAACCTCGGTAGCAGCTCTAATGTGGTCATACCTATACAACGGATCAAGTGGCATAATAGCGAATCTCATATCATCCATTGGACTTATTAATGCGCCAACTGAATTACTTCTTACAGCAAAAGGGGCATTAGGAGCAATAATAGCCGCAGATATATGGAAAACGACTCCGTACATGGCATTGCTGCTGTTGGCAGGATTGCAGGTTATACCGAACACCTTGTATGAATCCTCATCCTTAGATGGAGCAAACAAATTTAGGCAATTTAGATATATTACCTTACCTCTCTTAAAGCCATCTATATTGGTTGCATTACTTTTCCGAACCCTAGATGCATTTAGAGTATTTGACTTGATTTATGTTCTAACAGGAGGGGGACCCGGCGGAACAACAGAATCTATATCTATATATGCATATAAGGTAATGTTTGCACAAACTAGATTTGGCTATGGGTCGGCAATGATATTGGTAATGGCAATCGCTGTAGGTATTATATCCTTTGCATACATTAAATTATTAGATGTTCAAATAATTGGAGATTAGGGGGGTATATCATGGTTAACAAAAAGGTAGAAAGACTATTTGCAGGAATAATCGTGCTTTACCTACTTATAATAATATTTCCATTTATTTGGGTAGCACTAACATCCTTTAAGCCAGAAAGTGAAATCTGGGGAACGGAAGCGATGAAAATCTTCTCCAGCAATGCAACGATTGAGCACTATGAGGCTTTGATAAAGGCTAATATACTAAACTCATTGAAGAATAGCTTTATCATTTCATCTATTACAACTATTTATGTTACATTTGTAGCTGCTTTTTGTGCCTATGCAATAGCTCGACTAAGATTTACAGGTAAAAATCTGCTGCTTGCAGTTGTATTAGGAACATCTATGTTTCCACAAATGATTGTTGTTGGACCAATTTATAATGCATTTGTGAAATTGGGATGGACCAACTCATACTTTATATCGCTACCATATTCCATGATTACTCTACCGGTTGCTATATTTATACTTGTTACACATTTTGCGAAGGTACCAAAGGAAATGGAAGAATCCGCAAGCATAGATGGGGCATCAAAGATGAAAACCTTTATAAAGATTATTTTCCCTTTGGCTTTGCCTGGGATTTTCACTTCAGCAATCATAACCTTCATTGGGGTTTGGAATGAATTTTTGCTTTCATTAACCTTGAACAGTGACAGCAGCTTTCATACAGCACCGGTTGCGATATCGTTTTTAAGAGGTCAATTTCAAATATTCTGGGGTCAGGTAACGGCTGCTACTATAGTTGTAACGATCCCAACTTTAATTATGGTAATACTATTCCAAAAACAAATTATATCAGGCTTGACTTCAGGCGCTGTTAAGGAGTAACTATGTGGCAATTAGCTAGTAATAATTTAAATTTTGAAAGACTTCTGTTGGAGGAAAGCCTCTTTAGCATAGGAAATGGCTATATAGGAACAAGAGGATGCTTTGAAGAAGCGCCAGAGCTTATGAAAAACACAATCAGAGGTAGTTACATCAATGGATATTACGATAGAGTTCCCATACTATATGGAGAATCTGCATATGGATTTCCTACAGTGCAGGACAAGCTGCCTAGGATTATGGATACGCAGACTTCCATGGTTTTTTTAGATGGAGAGCAAGTTGTTATAGATGCGTCAAAGATGAAAAACTATTTCAGGGTACTTCACTTGAAAAAGGGCTTATGTGAGCGTAGATACACTTATATAACGAATAGTGGCAAAGAAGCAAGGCTTATCTTTAGAAGGTTAGCTTCCTTTGCTGTAAATAATATATTATGCTATGAAGTTGATGTTGAGTATGATGGAGAAATTGAAATCATCTCACTTTTGGATTCAGATGTCAGCAATCATTCTGACGAGAGCGATCCAAGGGTTGCGACCGGACATGAAAAACTGCTAACCTTGAAAAAATTGCATTTAAAAGATGAAATTGCATTTTGCGATATGGAAGCAAGCTTTGCCAAAATCCCTTTATTATGCGGTACAAAATATAAACTCGAATCAAAAGTTGATATAGAGGGTACTTTGGAGCATTGCATACAGGATCAGAAAATTTCAACGACTGCAAAGGGTAGAAAGCATTTAACATTGCAAAAGATGTGCATTTTTGTTGATGGCATAAGGTCGAAGGATATATATAATGATGTCATAGATATTTACTCGAGGTATGACCGATATTCATTCGATGATTTTGTAAGACTGCAAGAAGAATATTTAAGCAGCTTTTGGGAGAATTCAGATATAGAAATTTACGGCTCGGAGAAAGTTCAAGAAGCAATTAGATTTCAACTATTTCATTTGCTTCAGTCAGTGGGTAAGGATAAAATATCAAATATCTCTGCAAAAGGGCTAACCGGTGAAGGTTATGAAGGGCATTATTTTTGGGATACAGAAATATATGTTTTGCCCTTGTTTCAAATGACTCAGCCCGAGTTTGCAAAGCAATTGCTGCTATATCGCTTCAATATATTGCCTCAAGCCAAGGAACGAGCAAGACAGATGGGGCACAAAAGAGGAGCCGCATACCCTTGGAGGACTATTTCAGGAATAGAATGCTCATCTTATTTTCCAGCGGGGACAGCTCAGTACCATATTAATGCAGACATAGCGTATAGTTTTATACAATTCTATTTGTACCACAGGGATAAAGCTTTTATGTTGGAATCGGCAGCAGAAGTAATTTTTGAAACAGCGAGAATCTGGCTTGAGATTGGTCATTGGCATAAAGGGGAATACCATATTGATAATGTAACGGGACCGGATGAATACACTGCTATCGTCAATAATAACTTTTACACAAATGTTATGGCTAAATATCATATGTATTGGGCTAGCAGACTGTATTCTGAGTTGATGGATTATGATCAAAATGGTTTTGAGAAGTTATGTCAAAGGATAAATTTAGATGCAGATGAAATAAATGAAATGAAGCAAGCCTCCGAGGCGATGTTTTTACCATATGATAAAGAACTTGGCATTAATGAGCAGGATGATAGCTTCTTAAGCAAAGAACTTTGGGATTTTGAAAATACGACTGAGGATAAATATCCCTTATTATTGCATTTTCACCCCTTGACGATTTATAGGTATCAAGTGTTGAAACAGGCAGATACAGTGCTGGCACACTTTTTACTAGAAGAATATTCTGATTTGGAAACTGTAAAAAAATCATTTGATTATTATGAGAAATTAACAACGCATGACTCATCGCTTTCTTCTTGTATTTATGGAATAATGGCATCAAGGTGCGGTTATCATGACAAAGCCTATGATTACTTTATGGAGTCAGTAAGAATGGATTTAGACGATACACATGGCAACACAAAGGATGGACTTCATATGGCAAATTTAGCAGGCAGCTGCTTAAGTATCATTAATGGGTTTGCAGGTTATAGAATTAAAGAGAATGGAATTTCTATAGCGCCTACTGTACCAAAACAATTTGAAGGATATAGATTTCGAATACACTATTTAGGCTCATGGTTGGAAATTAAGGTGCAAAAGTATATCCAAGTGAAGCTATTATGCGGAAATTCTGTGAACATCACTATTTATGATCATGATTACATTGTGAATGATATCATTGAAGTAGAAAGGAAGTAAGTATGAAAATGATTGAAGCTGTGATTTTTGATATGGATGGCGTTTTAACTGAGACAAGTAAGCAACACTATTTAGCGTGGAAACAGCTGGCTGAAGATTTAGGTTTTGAAATTACAGATAAAATCAATGAGGATCTCAAGGGTATAAGCAGACTAGAGTCCTTAGATATTGTATTAAGAGCAGGTAACATGGTAGATAAATTTACGGATTGTGAAAAAAATCAGTTAGCTGACAGAAAGAACTTAATCTATCAATCCTTAATCAAGGAATTCACAAAAGAAAATCTATCAGTTGGAGCCCTGGAACTGCTGATTGCTTTGAAAAATAGTAATATTAAGATAGCCTTAGCCTCAGTATCAAAAAACGCACAGTTTCTATTGGAAGCTATGGAGATAAGAGATTACTTTGACGTTGTTGTTGATCCAAGTGAAGTTAAAAATGGGAAACCTGCTCCGGATATTTTCTTAATGGCAGCACAAAAGCTAGGGGTAGAGCCAAGAAACTGTGTAGGAATAGAAGATGCCTACGCTGGTGTTGAAGCAATCAAAAGCGCAGGCATGAAACCTATAGGCATAGGAAATAAAGAAATACTGAATAATTGTGATATTGTCTATAAAAATCTGGGTGAGATTAACACTAATTTCATAATAAGTATGTAACTTAAAGTCTTATTAAATGACTTTATCTGAGCCTATACAAAATAGCTATAATAACTAAAAAAACAGCAGTTGTTATTACAGCAAGTGCAAAGCCGCTCATTAATAAATGAAATCCAAAGAAAATTGGAATCATTAATAGACAGATCAGAATGATAATCCAAAGTGTCCAAACAAATCTTGCAAGTTTATTACTTTTACTAAAGGTTTTCAACATTTTGAAATCCTCAATAAGCAGATAAAAGAAACCGGCGATGGACGCGAGATAAACAACGAGAGGTAAGAATATATCTCTAATAAAGTTGTATCCTTCAACAGATTTACCCAATATGAAATCTTGAATGAATATTTCCTTACTGTTCAAGATAAACTGCTTACTCATATCATTAGCAACCAAAACGAGACCTAGCATAACGAACACAACAAACAATCTAAAGCTTATTTCTTTTATAAATTTCATAATTTCACCCCAATTTATGTAATTTACTATATAATATGAGTCGGAAATTCAAATTAGCTTAAAAAGTAGTTGCAATTAAGGAATATTTTAAGTCTTAAGTTTCTGTTGACAGATATGAATCTCTTTAATATAATGGATAAAACACATTCTTGCGATGAAGAGAAAAGTAAGCAAATTAATCTTTTACAGAGAGCTCCATTAGGTGGAAAGGAGCAAAGCTAGTTTGTTGAAGAAGGCCTCTGAGCATTCCTATTGAGCCTATAATTAGGGGTAGATAGAGACGGTTTCTCCCGTTATAGAGATAGAGTATAAGCATATGCCGTACTTGAAAAGGTTAATAAAGTGATTTATTAACAAACTGGGGTGGTACCACGAAGTATATAACTCTCGTCCCCAAGACTAAAGTCTTGGAGGTGGGAGTTTTTTTATACTTATTTTCAAAAATGAATTTACTCAGAAATGAATTGAAAGGTGGTACTAACTATGAAAAAGAATTATGAAAACATAAGTGACCTAAGTGAAATTATGAGAGATTCCAACGAATTAATCGTAGATAGAATACGACATCTAAATCAGCTGGAGGAAAGGGGTATAAACCCATACCCATATAAATTCAAAGAAGTAATTCATTCACGTTTTATACATGATAATTTTGCTCATTTCGATGAAGAACAGCTGCTCACGGTTGCAGGCAGAGTGATGCTTATGAGAAATATGGGCAATGCGACCTTCTTAAATATCAGGGATCAGGAGGGGGATATTCAAGTTTATTTAAGCAAGAGCAACTTAGGTCCTGAGAAGTATGAGCAAATAAAGCTCTTTGATATTGGAGATATCATTGGCTTTGAAGGAAATGTTTTTAGAACAAAAACCGGTGAAATTACAATTAAAGCGCAGGAACTGTCGTTACTTACAAAATCAATTAGACCATTGCCTGAAAAGTATCATGGCATACAAGATGCAGATTTAAGACAAAGGCATAGATCCCTTGATATGATTATGAACAATGATGTAAGAGAAAGATTCATAAATAGAGCAAGGGCAATGTCAGCTATCAGAGAGTTTATGAATGGACTTAATTTTGTGGAGGCAGAAACACCGATTTTAGACACAAAATATGGCGGAGGCGAGGCAAAACCCTTTGTTACAAATGTAAATGCCATGGACTTAGAGGTTTTCATGAATGTATCCCCTGAGCTGTATTTAAAAAGACTTATGGTTGGCGGAATTGAAAGAGTCTACACCATGGGAAGGTCTTTTAGAAATGAAGGAATTGACAGGACACACTATCCTGAATTCACATTGTTTGAGTGCTACATGGCATATGCTGACTATCATGATATGATGGAATTGATGGAAAACTTATATGAATATGTATTTCTGAAAGTGAATGGAAGTACTAAGATTGTATATGACGGTATTGAGATTGAATTTAAAGCTCCATGGAAAAGGGCAACTATGTGTGATTTAGTAAAATTGGATACAGGATTAGATGTTCTTAATATGAGTAAAGATGAAATTGTTGAAGCCATCGCTTCTAAGGAGCTGCTTATTAATATTAAGGAACAGAATTTAGATATTGCATCAATGACCAAAGGAGACATTATCATGGAGCTGTTTGATGCATATAGCGCTTCAAAGCTCCAGCAGCCAACCTTTGTTATAGATTTTCCAGCAGAATCCTCACCGCTATGCAAGCTGCATAGAGAGAATGCTGATTTGATTGAAAGGTTTGAACCCTATGCAAATGGGGTGGAGTTAGGCAATGCTTATTCAGAATTAAATGATCCCCTTAGGCAGAGAATACTGCTGCATGAGCAAGCAAGCAAGTTAAGAGCGGGCTTAGAAACCGCCAGTCCAATGGATGAAGAGTTTGCTCTGGCAATAGATATAGGAATGCCGCCAGCAGGAGGTTTAGGTATTGGAATAGATAGGATGATGATGTTCTTGACCAATTCATATTCTATAAAGGATGTCATAGCATTTCCTTTAATAAAACGCTAACAATTAAATTTCCATAATTATGCTTTGATTTTACTTTGTATATGTGATAATATTATGAAAAATAAATGTTTTTAAATTCATTGAGCAAGAGTAGTATCTGTATTATCTATTTTTAGCGAGCCGAAGTTGGTGTGAGTTCGGTAATATGAAATACTGTGAATGGACTTGTGAGAAGCTAGGTGAACTTCCTTTTGGAAAAGTATCTGATGCCGGGAATTCCCGTTATAGAAGTAGGATATCGAGTATTAACTCCGTATCTGAGTGAGTGAGACAGTGTTCTGTCTAATTTGGGTGGTACCGCGAAAGTAGCCTTTCGTCCCTTTTATAGGGATGATAGGCTTTTTTATTTGCAAAAAAGGAGGTGAACTTGATGTTCTGAAGTTTAAATCAATTTAACTTAAATATCAAAAACAATAATGAAGGAGAGAATTTATATGAATTTAAGAAAAAATATTTTAACAGCACTACTTATAGCGATGGGTTATATTTTACATCAAGTTGTGCCTGGAACCATAGGAAGTATGAAGCTTGATATTATGCTGGCTTTTATATTTGTATCACTTCTAGTAAATAGAGATTTTAAAAGCATGATACTTACTGCTCTATTAAGCGGATCGATTACGGCATTGACAACAACATTTCCCGGCGGACAGATACCAAATATGATAGATAAAATGGTTACGTGCTTTACAGTATATTTATTGATAAAGCTATTTGATAGATTTAAGTCTAAACAAATCACCGTGGGTATTATTGCTTTTGCGGGAACAGTCATTAGCGGCAGTGTATTCTTGTATTCGGCACTTGCGCTTGTTGGACTTCCTGCACCTTTTCCAGTTTTATTTGTTGGAATTGTCCTTCCCACAGCCTTTGCGAATATCTTCGTAACCTTAATTGCGTATAATGCTGCAAGAACAGCA
>JARBUB010000127.1 GCA_029239905.1 Clostridia bacterium | reverse complement strand
ATCCTTGAAGCCGCCGATTCTCTCCATTACATCCTTGACCATCTGTGTTTTATTGCTTAATTGTGCTTTATAGTCCAAGTGCTGCAGCTGGCAGCCTCCGCATTTATTTACAATTCCGCAGGGAGGCGTGACTCTACTCTGTGATTGCCTATCTATGCTTATTAACTTGCCATATGCGAAGGTCTTTTGGAGCTTCACTATTTTAGCTGTTACAGTCTCCTCAGGCAATGCGCCTTCGACAAACACTGTAAAACCTTCAACTCTGCCTACACCCATGCCTTCATTAGTGAGTCCTGTTATCTCTATCGTATATTCTCGGTTCTTCTCTATTGGTATTAACTTTTCCATTCGTATCGCTCCTTAAGCCGTCATCTTTTACGCTAAATATTTGATTTGTGTCGTGTATATTAATCATAATGGTATTAAGCTTATTATTCAACCTTTTCTGATCAGCAAGCAATTCATCTACCTTCATATGAAGATCCTCTAAAATAATTTCTGACTTAAGATTAATTAGATAATCATTTTCAGCTCTCAATCTATCCTTCTGGGACTCTCTGTTTTGGCTCATCATAATAACGGGTGCCTGCATGGATGAAATACATGCTAAAATCAAGTTTAAGAAGACATAAGGAAACGGATCAAAGGGTTTCGCCATGATAAAGGCAGTATTAACAATACCCCACGATAAGATTACAGCTCCAAAAAATATTAAAAATGACCAGCTTCCTGCAAATCTTGCCATACCATCTGACATGCGTTCTCCCAGCGAGGAATTCCTATGCAATTCAGTATTAATATTTAATGACTTTCTTGCTCTTAAAAGCTCATGCAGTCTTTCCTCCCGCTCTTCACGGTCATCTATCAGTATTTCTGTTATGGTATCTTTATTCAAGTAAATCACTCCTATCAAATGTCGTGCAACTATGTATCTTCTTCCCTTCTATAAAGATTCTTCACTGCGTTCAAAATGACAAAGTAAAAATTATCTTTTGTCATATTATTATCTTCATATAAGTTTAAAAAATGCAAAAAAAGCACAAGGCCAAGCAAATGCTTGGCCTTATGCCATGATTTCACAGATCATTTATATGAAGGTCCCATTTTTTTGAACCAACCTTCCATCAACATATATTTCTCCGTCTACCCTCAGTTCCTTGATCATATCCCAATGAACCATGGATCTGTTTTCTCCGCCGGATTCTTCATAGGCATTTCCTACTGCCAGGTGAATTGTGCCGCCTATTTTTTCATCAAATAATATATTTTTAATAAATTTCTGAATACCATAATTGAGACCTATGCCAAATTCCCCAAGGAATCTAGCGCCTGCATCTGTATCCAGCATTTTATTTAAGAATTCCTCGTTTTTATCTGCAGTAGCCTTAACTACCTTGCCATCCTTAAACTCAAGTCTGATGCCATCAACTTGAACACCATACCTGATTCCAGGAAATTCATAGTATATATGTCCATTGGCTGAGTTTGTTATAGGTGCGTAGAAGACCTCTCCATCCGGAATGTTGTTAGCACCACTGCATTTGATACCCTTTCTGCCCTTAATGCTGAAGGTCAAATCTGTATCCTTGCCCACAATTCTAACCGTCTCTGCCTTATCAAATATATCTATAATCTTATTCATATCTTTATCCATTTGCTGATAATCTACCAATGTAGCATCAAACAGCATGTTTTCGTATTCCTCAAGAGACATATCTGCTTCCTGCGCGAAGGAATGCGTAGGAAAATTTGTCATGACCCATCTTTTATTGGTAATCTTCTTTATCAAAGGGCTAGCTGCTTTGTTGTGTCTCATATTTCTATCAGAATCAACCTTAGACAGATGCTTTACATTGTCCGGTGCTTCTATCACTACGAAAGCATCAGCCTTTTCATATGCTGCTTCCAAAAAGCCATTGGCGTTTTCAAACTGTTCTTCAGTAGCATTTTCCATGAAAAACTTCGCATGCTCATTTATCAGAACATGTGTAAAAACATTTAGACCTGCTTTTATTGCTTGTCTGTAAACTTCATCAACCAGGGGCTTTCCATTGTAATTGCTTCTGATAATTAAATTCTCTCCTGCTTTTACTTTTAAGGAGTGATTCAGCAATACAGCAGCAAGTTTCTCACATCTAATATCCTTCATTATGTCACCTTCTCCTTCAAATTACTCATACGAGACATTATTTGATGAATATGAAATTTTATAATCGGTTTATTTACTTTAATTATAACTTTTTTGAATAGTAATATCAAGTATATTTCACATTTCCTAATAATATCCAATAAAAAACTTTTAACTACAAAAAAAAGCACCCAAAATGGGTGCAAAATGAATCAGTTCCCTATATATTATTTAGATTATTAACAGATATGCATTATTTTATACCAAATTTTACTATGTATAAAACTTACTTCTCTAAATTGTCATCACTGGCTGCATGAAAAAGCTGCTGATAGAGTCCCAAATTAAACTTTTTTAGGTTAATGGGCCTGTTTTCAACATTAGTAAATGCATGCGCTGTAACGCCTTCTGCAATGAATGCTCCGTCTCTTTCTCTGGTAATTACATAGTCAAAAATTATCCGAACCACTGTCATTTCTCTTACTGTAGTTGTTATTGTAATTTCATCATCATATAGAGCCGGAATCTTATACTTGCAATGTGTTTCAGTCAGTGGCATCCTCACCCCTGCATTTTCAATGTCTTTATATGTCATGCCTATTATATCTTTTAAATAGTCTGTCCGGGCAACTTCAAAATATCTATAATAGTTGCTGTGATGAATAATACCCATCTGATCTGTCTCGTAGTATCTCGTTGTGAGTTTCGTCGCGCTTACTATCATATTCTCTCCTTGATAAGACCACTAATTATAAAACTCTTGTGCTACCCTTGTATATTACACCGCGAACGGTATCCATTGTAACAATCTGACCATCCTTGAACAATTCCATGGCATTCTTAACACCAACAATAACAGGCTTGCCAAGTGCTAATCCAACGATTGCTGCGTGTGAGGTTATACCGCCTTCTTCAATAATGAATGCAGAAGCCTTTTTCATCAAAGGAACTACTTCCTTATCCGTGCTAACTACTACAAGTATATCCCCATCTTCTACTTTTTCCGAATCCTTTTCTAAATCCCGTATAATAGCAACCTTACCTGTAATAGAGTGTTGACCCACTCCAATGCCTCTTGCTGCAATGTTACCTACAATGTGAACCTTTATAAGATTCGTAGTGCCGGCTACCCCTGCAGGTACACCAGCTGTGATTACAACTAGATCTCCACTGCTAATGTATTCATTTGCAATGGCTTGATTTACAGATTGTTCTATCAAATCATCCGTGCTGTCTACCCCTTGAATAAGTACTGTATGTACGCCAAAGCTTAGACAAAGCTTTCTTCTGACTCTTTCATCAAAGGTTGCTGCTATGATTGGAGCTTTGGGTCTAAATTTTGATACCATTCTAGCTGTTGAACCAGATTGGGTAGGTGTAATGATTGCAGCTGCTCCTAGCTCATAAGCCGTAGTGCAGGAAGCATGGCTTATGGCATTTGCCACTGTAACACCATCCTTGTATTCCTGCTTCTTTTCTATTTGCTCATGATCTAAGTCCTGCTCCGTACGCTCTGCAATAACTGCCATAGTCTTTACTGCCTCTATGGGATATTTGCCCGCTGCAGTCTCACCTGATAACATGATGGCATCTGTACCGTCTAATATAGAATTGGCTATATCCGTAACCTCTGCTCTAGTAGGTCTGGGATTTCTAGTCATAGAATCTAGCATTTGTGTTGCTGTAATAACAGGCTTACCTGCCTTATTACATTTCCTTATCAGCATCTTTTGAGTCAAAGGTATTTCTTCAGCCGGCAGCTCTACTCCTAAGTCTCCTCTAGCAACCATCAGGCCATCGGATACCTTGAGTATTTCATCAACATTGTCCACACCTTCTTGATTCTCTATCTTTGAAATGATACTGATGTAGCTTCCGCCATTTTCCTCTAATATCTTTCTTATTTCAAGCACGTCAGCAGCTTTCCTAATAAACGAAGCCGCTATATAATCAATTTCATTTTCAATTCCAAAAATAAGGTCCGATGTGTCCTTTTGAGTTATCGCCGGAAGCTTTGATGTAGCTCCTGGAATGTTTACATTCTTACGATTCGCCAAGGTTCCGCCATTTACTACCTGACAGATTACTTCTGTATCTGTCTTATCAACTGCGGTAAGCTCAATAAGTCCATCGGCAATAAGTATCCTAGTGCCTATGCTTACTTCCTTTGGCAATTCCTTGTAGGTTATACTGCATCTCGTATTATCGCCTAGAATATCCTCAATCGTAAGTATAAACTTATCTCCCGCATTTATTTCTGCGGTGCCATCCTTGAAGGTACCCAGTCTTACTTCTGGTCCCTTCGTATCAAGCATGATAGCAATCGGTCTTTGCAGTTTTTGTCTAACTCTTTTTATGGTATCTATTCTTACTTTGTGTTCCGCATGATCTCCATGTGAAAAATTAAGTCTTGCTACATTCATTCCTGCATTTACTAGCTGAATAAGCATTTCTTCACTTTCACTTGCCGGTCCTATTGTGCATACAATTTTTGTTCCTCGCATAAATTATCCCGCCTTAGACTTTATTTTACATTCCAAGGCTCTGCCTTCTTTTCAACAAGCTTTTTGTTCAGCTTGCAGTATCTTGGAATGCCGTTTTCCATTCTTATTTTTACTTCTCCCATGATAAGTGGTCTTACATAGTCAATAAATTCTTGATTTACAAAGTTTCCTTCTTCATTCAACCATTCTCTTGGGATAGGCTTTTCTTTGTTTGCTACATCATCTAAATCAACCAACTGCGTTTCACAGCTGTATTCTTTAGAGTTCTCTCTAAACAAGCCCACCATCTTGCCAGTATGACCTTCTATAGCATATCTTACTGCCATTGCTCCGCAAAGGTAAGCTTCTTCGTTATCTGTCAAGGAAGCACAGTGTGCAGCGCTTCTTTGAATTGTACTATAGTTTACTGATCTAACCTTCTTGCATATATTTTGAGATACATAGGCTTCCAAAATGCCTGTAACTCCGCCAAGTTGGACATGTCCAAAAGCGTCCTTTGTTTGCGAATCACTGCACATTTCAGAAATATATTTGCCATCTTTATCTTTTATTCCTTCTGAAACAGCAATTACAGCATAATTAAATTTTTCCAAAGCATATCTTATATCCTTGTCAAATTGTTCAAAAGTGAAGGGTACTTCTGGAAGATATATAAAATGTGGAGCATCGTCCTCATACTTCTTTGCCAATGCAGAGGATGCTGTTATCCAGCCGGCATTTCTGCCCATAAGCTCACATATAGTTACTGTGTTGTAGTTGTATACTCTTGCATCTAGTCCTACCTCTTTGATGGAAGTTGCAATAAATTTTGCTGTACTTCCAAAGCCCGGTGTGTGGTCGGTGATAGGCAGATCATTGTCAATTGTCTTTGGAACCCCTATGGACTTAAGGTCATACCCAACCTTTTGAGCATATTTGCTTACTTTGTAAGCTGTATCCATGGAGTCATTTCCTCCGATATAAAAGAAATATCTAATATTATGTGCTTTAAATATATCAATTATCCTATCAAAATCTTCTCTGCTATGCTCTATTGATTTTAGCTTATATCTGCAGGATCCAAGTGCTGAAGCTGGAGTAACCTTAAGAAGCTCTATTTCTTCCGGAGATTCTTCATTAAAGCAAAACAGTTCTTCGTTTAATACCCCTGCAATACCATTTAATGCCCCATAAACCTTATTTATTTCTCCTGTTCTAAATGCCTCTTGAACCACGCCGCAAGCGCTGGCATTTATTACAGAAGTTGGACCTCCAGACTGCGCAACAAGACAATTTCCAACTAGTGTAGACATTATATTCCTCCTCATAATTATAATCTTAAATTGTTAATTCTGATTTTAAATATTATTAAATACATGTTAATTATATCTCATAATATGTCTATATATTATAACACTTTTAGCTATTTAAGACTACATATTTGGAGGTTTTGATATCATTAGTCGCCTATGTTGTTGGACAAAATATCAGAAAGCTGCAATAAGTCCTTATGAAAAACCCTTTTCATAGCCAATGCTTCATGTATATCCATATCAAATATTCTGTTTTCTTTAATTCCAACGACCTTACCGCTCTTGCCTTCCTTTAGAAGCTCTACTGCCTTTGCTCCCATTCTGCTTGCAAGCAGACGGTCCACTGCACTAGCATTTCCTCCCCTTTGAATATAACCTAATATGGTTGTTCTTACTTCCATATCTACTTTACTGGCAATTTGCTTCTCTAAATCGATGCCGTCACCTGCACCCTCAGCTAATATAATTATGCTATGAAGCTTTCCTCTGCTCTTTCCCTGCAAAAGCTTTCTGCATATTTCATCTACTGAAAACTCTACTTCTGGAACGATAATGCTTTCTGCTCCGCCTGCAATACCTGCATGCAGCGCAATATCACCGCAGTGTCTGCCCATAACCTCAATAATACTTACTCTCTCATGAGAAGTAGAAGTGTCTCTTATTTTATTCACAGCATCTAATACATTATTAACCGCTGTATCAAATCCTATTGTAAAATCAGTGTAAGCCAAATCATTGTCAATGGTACCTGGAATTCCGATGCAGTCAATTCCGCTTTCAGTAAGCTTTTGTGCGCCAGCAAAGGAACCATCTCCACCTATTATTACAATGCCTTCAATATTAAATACATTTGCAACATTAACTGCCTTCGCAATTCCCTCTGGCGTTCTCATCTCTTCACTTCTTGCAGTCCTTAGTATGGTACCCCCTCGTTGAATAATATCAGCAACAGAAGACATATGCATTTCTTGTATGTCTCCCTGAATCAACCCATTATATCCCCGTTTAATCCCAAATACTCTAAACCCGCTATTGATACCGCTTCTTACAACTGCTCTAATTGCAGCGTTCATTCCTGGTGCATCTCCACCACTTGTTAATACAGCTATATTTCTCATTGTTATTCCCCCTTTATGCTAGTCCCACTTGGACCCCTATTGTCCCGCGACTATAAAACAAAAACACCTTACGTGTTATTGTTAGTGTGTTTTGCACTATAGCTTTACATGAAATAAAAGAAGTACAAAACAATATAAATTTTTTTAATAACCTTGCTCTATCAAAATGCTATGTGCTTCCTCAACTTCTACTTCCGGAACCAGCACCTCATAATAGCCTTCCTCTTCATTGGCGCTTTTACTTACAGGTCGTATCTTTACCAATACACCTTCTTGAGTAATAATTGCGCTCATTTTTTCAGCTTCTTTTTTATTCTTTGCTAAATACACTACTGTCCACATATTGCTGCCTCCTATGGTAAAACCAAGTGCCTATCTAAAATATTAAATTAAATTCACAATTATTTCAAGTAATTTATTAGATATGTTAGGTGGGGCGGCTTTAAACCGCCCCTATTTTTTAATTGCTACACATTCCTTGCCTAATAGCATGACAAGCTCTGTTATCAGTTCATCCTTTACATTTACCCAAAGATTCTTATCTGCAACCATTACCTGCGCTTTTGCACTATCTGTTTTCTTGCCCTCATCAACCACGTATACAGGCTGCTCACCTTTATAACGGGCTAAAATCTGGCATACCTCGCTTAAAATATCTGGCTTTAAGGTGGAATCAATCTTTACATAAAGCTTTCCCGGGTTTTGCTGCACTGATTCTGCTAAAGGCGTAATTTTCATACAGATTATTTTTGTCTCTTCATCTTCTCTTTGACTTACACGACCTTCTACCAGCACAATGCTGTCAGGCTTTATAAAGCTTAGGTTTTCTTCATAAGTCTTAGGGAATATGATAACTTCAATGGTTCCAAACAAATCTTCCAGCTGTGCAAAAGCCATCATGGCATTGTTCTTCGTACTCTTTTGCTTGATGCTGGCAAAGATTCCTCCCATGATTACCTTTTGGCCGTCAAGACTTAAATCCTCTATGTCTTTTTCGACATCTTCTTCATCACTATGTTTTATCAAATCAGCAGTTGTAATACTAATTTTTTTATCCAAAATTTCCTTGTA
>JARBUB010000126.1 GCA_029239905.1 Clostridia bacterium | reverse complement strand
GGTATAAATCAGACCTCGGCAGTGCTAAGGGCAACCTATAAGGTGTTCCAAGAGGTTTGGGAAGCAGAAGCACTTCTGAGAGCTGCAATGGAAGAAGTCTTGGAGCTATCTCTAAAAATGGGTATTAACTTAAAAGAAGAAGATATTGATGAATTTGTCAGTTTGGTAAAAAGATAGTCCCCTGACTCTAAAACTTCTATGCTGCAGGATGTGGAAGCCAGATGTAAGACAGAGGTTGAAATGCTGTCGGGTACCGTATGTGAATTAGGCAAGCAGTACGGCGTAGATACACCCATCAATAAAACACTTTATCATATTATAAAAACTATAGAAAAAACTTATTAATTAAAAAAGCCTTATGCTGTAGTATAAGGTTTTATATATGTATAGAGTGAAGAGTTTAGAAATAGAAACTATTCTTGATAAGATTCTTCGCTGCAATCAAAATCATAACTAATAATGAGAACCATTGTAAAAGATACTGAGAAATTGATAAAAAGCTTATAAAAATAGAGATAATACTAATAAATGTGTGAATATTAGAAAAAATCCTAAAAAAATAGTCATACGTACATATGGACATCCGTACCAGTTGTATTATATAATGAAAATGTAAAAAGTAAAAAACAATATTAAGGGGGATTATCATGAAAAAAGTATTATCTCTAGTTCTAGTTGTTATTCTACTTGTAGGTGTTCTTGCAGGCTGTACAAGCCAGCAACAACCAGCTGAACCTACTACACCTGAAACCAAAGTAGTAAAAATAGGTGCATCATTATTAACTCAAGCACATCCATTCCAAGTAGCTATAAAAGATGCTATTGAAGCAGAAGCAAAAAATCAAGGTGCAGAAGTTAGCATAGCAATAGCTGATCAAGATCTTAATAGACAAATATCTGCTATTGAAGACTTCATAAACAAGGGTGTTGACGTTATCATATTAACTCCAGTTGATTCAGACGGAGTTAAGGGTGCAATTATGAAGGCAAAAGACGCAAATATACCAGTAATAACAGTTGATGTTAAAGCAAATGGAGTAGAAGTAGCTTCTCACATTGCAACTGACAACTATTCAGGTGGTATGATTGCTGCTGAAGCAATGGCTCAATATCTTAGCCAAAAAGGTGAAGTTGGCCTTATCACATACCCAGAAGTACAATCAGTTAGAGACCGTATCGACGGCTTTAAGAAGGTAGCTGCTCAATATGCTGACCTTAAGATTGTAACTGAATTGCCAGGTCGCACAAGAGAGGAAGCAAAGAAGGCTTCTGAAGATATGCTAACAAGCAATCCAAATCTAATGGGTATTTTCGGTTTCGGTGATGACATGGCTATTGCTGCAACTACAGCTATTGCTGAAAGAAATGCAAAGTCAATAGTTGTAGGCTTTGATGGGCTTGAAGAAGCAAGAAAGTCAGTGGATGCTGACAATGCATTCAAGGCAGTTGTTGTACAATATCCTGATAAAATGGGTTCTGAAGCTGTAAAAAATGCTGTTAAAATCGCTAAGGGCGAAACAGTTGAAAAGGAAGTTCCTATAACTCCTGGTCTTTATATTAACGGCAAAGGCTTCGTTGATGTAAAGGTAGAAGGCGACAAGGTAACAACAAGCGTAAAATAATAAATTGCTTTAATAATTATCTGAAGAAATATCGCTAGCGATATTTCTTCAGGCTTTATAGAGGCATAATAAATAACCTATATGTTTTGCTGGATATATTGAATTAATACTGTGTAAAACATTTTCCTTGATTCATATGTTGTAAAAATCATCTTTGATAATATAAAATCAGATGTCGCTACTGATTTGGCAGTGATATATATTTTCATAATATATATAATATCATTCCTTAAAAGTATAAAAATCTATCAATAGAAACGGGCGTGATAATATGAGTACAATTCTAGAAATGAAAGACATTAAGAAGATATTTCCTGGTGTTGTAGCACTTGATGGAGTAAACCTGAAGGCAGAAGAGGGAAAGGTTTTAGCTTTGTTAGGAGAAAACGGTGCAGGGAAGTCTACGCTTATGAAGATATTGTCAGGCTCTTATAAGCCTGATGGTGGAGAAATACATTTATATGGGAAAAAAGAAGAGATAAAGGGTGTTAACCATGCAAAAACGCTTGGTATCAGCATAATATATCAAGAACTTAGTATAAGTCCTAATCTAAGTGTTGCGGCAAATATATTTGCACTGGATGAACCAACTCGTTTTGGATTTATAGATGACAAAGAAATGATAAATAGGGCAAAGAAACTATTAGAGGAGCTTGAAATAGACATATCTCCTACAATGCTTGCAAAGGAGTTGTCAATTTCAAATCAGCAGATGATAGAAATAGCAAAAGCCTTATCTAAGAATCCCAAAATTATAATTATGGATGAACCTACTTCAGCTTTGAGCAGCAAAGAAACAAAGATATTATTTAAGATAATAAGAAAACTTAAGAGTGAAGGAAAATCAATAATATATATATCTCATAGAATGGAAGAATTGTTTGAGATAACAGACAGTGTTACTGTATTAAGAGATGGTAAGTATATTGGTACAGTTGAAACAGCTCAAACAACCTCAGAAGAATTGATTAGAATGATGGTTGGAAGAGAGATGGACAAGGTTTACCCTCAAAAGGATTTTAAGTACACGAAGGATGAAATGCTAATTGAGCTTAAAAATTATAATAAGAAAAGCTTTTATAGCAATATTAATTTGCATGTAAGACCGGGAGAAATATTAGGTCTTTATGGTCTGATGGGTTCCGGAAGAACTGAAATAGCACAAGGAATATTTGGTATATTGAAAAAAGATAGTGGAGAGATGTATATTCACGGTAAAAAGGTTCATGTGGACAATCCTTTTTCCGCTATTGAGCATAAAATTGCCTTTGTAACCGAGGATAGAAAAAATGAAGGTTTGGTATTATCGGGCAGTGTATATGAGAATGTAACCATGGCCAACATTGGGAAACTGCTTAATAAGTTTGGATTCATCGATAATAGAAAAGAAACTATGATTACGGAAAAGCATGTAGAAAGTCTAAGGATTAAAACGCCTAGTATATATCAAACTATCAACAAACTAAGCGGTGGCAATCAGCAAAAGATAGTATTATCAAAATGGTTTGAAATAGAGCCTGAGATTCTGATATTAGATGAACCTACAAGAGGAATAGATGTAGGTGCGAAATTTGAAATATACAAGCTGATGATTGAGCTAACAAAAAACGGAGTAGGAATTGTTATGATATCCTCTGAACTGCCGGAGATATTAAATATATCCGACAGATTATTGGTTATAAACAATAAGAGTATTGTTGCAGAGCTTGATCCAAAAGCAACTACGCAGGAAGAGATTATGACATTCATTACTGGAAGAGGTGAAGTAAATGAATCAAAGAATTAAAAAAATAACTGATAATAGATTATTCAAGAGTTATGGTGGGGTCTTACTTGCATTAATTGGTCTGATGATTTTGTTTTCTACACTAAGTCCCTACTTTTTAAAAACAAATAATATACTTACAGTACTGTCTCAGGTTTCTATTATAGCAATCCTTGCCTTTGGTATGACCTTTGTATTGATGATAGGTGAGATTGACCTATCAGTCGGTTCTATAGTAGCACTGTGTGGCGTAGTGCTGGGATTAATGCTTTCTAATGGTTACAATGTATTTGTATCTATAATTGCAGTAATTGCTGCAGGTGCCTTAGCTGGTCTATTTAACGGCTTTGTAAGTGCTAAGTTCAGGATTCCTACTTTTATAGTTACAGTAGCGACACTAGGAATATTTAGAGGTGTAGGTTATGCATTTACAGATGCAAAGCCAATAGAAATCGATCATCCTGTAATATTATTTCTAGGAAACAGCAAGCTATTCAATGTAATTCCTGTTCCTGTTATTGTGGTAGTAGTTTTGCTTATAATTGCACATGTGTTGCTTTCTAAGACAAAGTTTGGCAGACAAGCTAAAATCGCAGGTGGAAATAAAACTGCAGCTGAATATGTAGGTGTCAATACAAAACGTCTTCAAATGAAAATATTCATGATTACCGGTGTAGCTGCTGCAATAAGCAGTATACTTTTGGCGGCTAGACTTTATTCAGCACAACCAAATGCAGCAACCGGCTATGAGCTTGATGCTATTGCCTCTGCGGTATTGGGCGGAACCAGTTTATCGGGAGGATACGGAACAGTTTTAGGTACCTTTATAGGTGCATTAATCATTGGTGTTATCAACAACGGAATGAACTTGATTGGGATGCCATATTTTTATCAACAGATCATTAAAGGTTTAATTATTATAATTGCAGTATATATTGATGTTAAAAACAAAGAGAGAATGATAAGCAAGTAGCTTAAAGATATGTAAGGAGTGACATGAATGGCTCAAATAATCACAATTGGAGAGATATTGGTTGAGGTAATGGCAAAAAATATAGGGCAGAAGTTATTCGAAACAGGTGAGTTTGTGGGACCTTTTCCAAGTGGCGCTCCAGCTATATTCATTGATCAGGCAGCGAAATGCGGTAGTAATGCCATGATAATATCTGCAGTGGGTAACGACGGTTTTGGGATTATAAATCTTGAACGTTTACAGGACAGTGGAGTAGATATAAGTCAAATTAAGGTTTTAAATGATCAATCTACAGGTGTAGCATTTGTAACCTATAAAGAGAACGGAGACAGAGACTTTTTGTACCATATTTCAAATGCGGCTTGTGGGGATATAAATGCGAAGTATGTACCAGAAAATGTCTTTGATGACATTAAATATTTTCATATAATGGGCACGGCTATATACAACGAAGGGTTAAGAGCAGCGATATTAAAAGGAATTGAACTTGCTAAGAAAAAGGGTGGGAAAATATCCTTTGATCCAAATGTAAGAAAAGAAATTGTAAATAATGAAGAAAAAAGAAAACTTTTAGTAGATATACTAGAGCAGTCCAATATTATTCTGGTTGGAGAAAATGAGTTACTCTACTTAATGGGAATTCAGGATGAAAATACTTGTGTAGATTCATTGATTCATAATGGAGCGGAAATTGTTATAATCAAGCGAGGAAGCAGAGGCGCTACACTTTATACAAAAGAAGGTGCTGTTCATGCAGAGGCTTATAAGGTTGAAGAAGTTGATCCTACCGGAGCAGGGGATTGTTTTGCCGGTACCTTTGTATCCTGTATAAATATTGGCATACAACCTGTTGAAGCCTTTAGGCTGGCAGTTATAGCTGGAGCAATGGCTGTGACGCAAAAAGGACCAATGGAAGGCAATAAGACCCTAAGTGAATTAAAAGAAATATATAAAGAAATTTATAAAAAATAGAGGTGGGAAATATGTTTATTTCAACAAAGGCAATGCTGCTTGACGCACAACAAAGAGGCTATGCAGTTCCGGCTTTTAATATACACAATTTAGAAACAGCATTATCTGTAGCTGAAGCTGCTAAGGAGCTCAGAAGCCCTGTTATATTGGCTGCAACACCAGGTACCTTCAAATTTAACGGCAGAGATTATATAGATGCTATAGTAAGAACTATTGCAAAAAATTCAGATATACCCTTAACACTTCATCTTGATCATCATGAATCCTTTAAGGATATCAAAACATCAGTTGATTTGGGCTGTAAATCGGTTATGATTGATGCATCACACTTTTCCTTTGAGCAGAACATTGAAGCTGTAAAGCAGGTGGTTGAATATGTTCACGCTGTTGGCGGCACAGTAGAAGCTGAACTTGGAAAGCTGGGCGGTGTAGAGGATGATCTAGTAGTAGGAATGGAAAATGCATATTTCACAGATCCAGCTGCTGCAAGAGAGTTCGTTGTAAAAACAGGTATTGATTCTTTGGCAGTTGCTATAGGTACTGCACACGGTTTGTATAAATCAGAGCCAAAGCTTGATTTTGAAAGGTTGGCTGAAATCAGAAAAGTTGTTGATATTCCACTGGTATTGCATGGTGCCTCAGGAGTTCCTGATGAAAGTGTACGAAAAGCGATTTCTTTAGGAATCTGTAAAGTAAATATTGCTACAGAACTCAAAATACCATTTACGAATTCCATAAGAGAGTTCTTGATAGCAAATCCAGAGGAAAGTGATCCAAGAAAATATTTTGCGCCGGCAAAAGAAGCTGTTAAAAAAGTAGTAAGAGAAAAAATACAGCTTTGTGGAAGCAACGGTAAGGCATAGGTATTAACTATGATAGCAACGATAACACTAAATCCATCTGTTGACATCTGTTATTACATGGACAGCTTTGTAATTAATGATGTTAATAGATGCAGTAATTATATTAAAACAGCCGGTGGAAAAGGGATTAATGTCTCCAAGGTCCTTAAGAGCTTGGGAAGTGAAGTAATAGCAACCGGTTTCTTAGGTGGCTCAACTGGTAGTTTTATTGAAGAAGAATTGTTGAGCATGTCTATAAATCCAAGCTTTGTAAAAATAAATGATGCAACAAGAAATTGTATTGCGGTAATATCAGAGGGAAAGCAAACAGAGATATTAGAGACAGGTCCTCAAATACTTTCTAAGGATTCAAAAAGTTTGATGAGGGCTTTGGAGAATATATTAGAGAGTGGCAAAGTAAAGGTTGTAGCTGCTTCAGGAAGCATACCTGAGGGCTTAGGTAAGGATTATTATAATGAACTTATAAAGATTGCAAAGAAAAAGAATGTGAAGTTTGTAATGGACACCAGCGCAGATTACTTAAAGGAATCAATCAAAGTTTCACCCTTTTTAATTAAGCCAAATATAAATGAATTAGAGAATTTTTTTGATATAAAGATAAAGTCAGAGCAAGAACTGAAAAAGACTATGCAGTACTTTAAGGAATATGATATTGATATGATCGTTGTGTCAATAGGCAGCGAAGGTTCCATAGCACTTTGTGGAGATAATTTTTATAGAATTAATATTCCAAGAGTAAGTGTAAAAAGCCCTGTGGGATCTGGAGATGCGTTAGTTGCAGGAATGGTAAGAGAAATAGATAAAGACAGCAGCTACGAGGAAATTTTAAGGGTAGGAAATACCTGCGGAATTCTAAATGCAATGAATGAAAAAACGGGCAGTATAGATATGCGTATGTTTGATGAAATATATGGAAAAGTAAAAATAGAAATGTTAAAATGATAGTACAAAACATTTTAGACAAGCTAACTTTACTGAATTATCATTGCTATTTATAATTTGATTTTTAAGGCGGGATAATATGATAGATAAGAACTCGAAATTACCGATTTATTGCCAAATAGAGGATTATATTAAGGCACAGATTAAAAGCAAGGAATTCGACGTGGATACAATGATTCCATCAGAAAGAGAGCTAATAGAGATGTTGAATGTTAGTAGACATACTATAAGGCAGGCAATAGGTAATCTTGTAAATGAGGGATATTTATACCGCCTAGCAGGAAAGGGTACTTTTGTAAAGGATAGACATCTTATATACAAGGAAAACAAATATACAAGCTTTACAGAGGATATGGAACAACTTGGTAAGAAGCTTTTCAGCAAGGTTTTAAGTTTTGATATCGTAAATGCTTCAGAAAGCTTATCAAATACGCTTTCTGTAAATGAAAATGATCCGGTTATTAGAGTGTCTAGAGTGAGAATTGCAGATAATGTCCCTTTATCTTATGAGATATTTTATATTTCGAAAGAGTTAGTAGGGGACATGGATAAAAGTGTTTTAGAAGGATCACTTATTGACTATTATGAAAAAGTATTGAAATTGAAGTTGGATCATTCTTTTGAGACTATAGAGTCAATAGCTGCTGATCAAAAAACCTCTGAGATACTTGAAACAAATATAAATGCACCTTTGCTGCTGATACGTTCCAAGCTATATATGGAAAACGGCAAACAGTTACACTATGTAAAGAACTACTTCAGAGGAGACCAGTATAGAGTGAATATAAGATTAAAGAGATAGATAGTAAGCATCTTTTGCATAGCAAAAGGTGCTTTACTTATTAATAAAAATTATTGTATAAAACTACTGAATAAATTAAAACTATATGAAAATGCTGTGTTTTGAGGTGAAGTAGTTTTATGTTAGAAATAAGAAGAATCGACATCAGAGAACTTGACCCAATAGTTAGGTATCCTACTGTAGCCGCAACTT
>JARBUB010000125.1 GCA_029239905.1 Clostridia bacterium | reverse complement strand
TTTGCTACTAGATTTTCAACCATAATGTGCGCAGTTAGATTTTTATCCTTATCATGGGCAGCTTTTACACTACCAACCAATTTTTGATTTGAATACAATGGCTCTGCGCCAGCTTGCACTGCTTTTTCAATTTCAGCTATTTCAGAACCCTCTTTTAAACCGGATAGTTCTTTTTCTGTATATAATTTATTGTTAGAAAGCTTAGCCTTCTGCTCTTCTAAAAATGACTTTTCTAGCTTTACAAGATCAAAAGCGTCACTTATTTTAATATTTAGCAAGAACTCCTCCTGCGAAACGATTTGACCCATCTTTCCCTCTGCTTCAGCATGATCTGCTAAATTAGCATACCAAGGCTTAGGGAGATTGTTTAACTCGTCAGGCAGTATGTTTCCTATATATGCTTGGTTTGGAGCATATTTTACAGCCTCTTCAAAGCTTCTTATATGTTGTGGTGCTTTCACTAAAAATTCTGAGTTTGGGTTTGTCTCATGCTCCTGCGCACAAGTTGTGCCATAGTGCATAATCATATCAGGGGTATGGACCAATATATAGGTTGCTGCTTTAATTACTGGTAATGCCATATATTACACCTCCGTCATATATTCATTCATTATGTATGTGCATTAAAATTGGCAATTGACAAATGACAATTGTCTAAAAAGATAAATCGTCAAATATCAATTGCCAATATTAAAAACTCAATATATTATTTATTTTTCAAATACAGTCTGGCCAGTTACTTCAGTTTGAAGAGCCTTAAGAGCTTTCTCTACGATTCCTCTTCTAAGCTTCTTCTCATCTTCCTTACTTAAAGTAGGATTACCTAAAGGATAAGGTATTGCTACCGCAGGTACAATTCTATTTGCACCAACTGTCAGGGAGATTGGAACGATTGTACAAATATGAACTACAGGCAAGCCTGCTCTTTCTATTTCTTTTACCATCGTTGCACCGCAACGCGTACAAGTACCTCAGGTCGAGGTAAGTATAACCGCTTGTACTCCATCTTTAATTAGTTCCTGTGCTATCTCAGCTGCATACTTCTTTGAGTTCGCAACAGATGTGCCGTTACCGACTGTAGCATAGAAATATCTATGAAGTTCACCGATTAATCCTTCCTTTTCCATATCTCTCAATACATCAACAGGTAATACTCTATCAGCATCAAGATTTGCATATACAGGGTCATAACCACCGTGCGCTGTCTCATAAGTTTCTTCAGTTAGGTCCATAACTCCTGAGATATCGTACTTGCCGTATTTTGAAGCACTGGAGGATTCCACTCTATCTGGATTGTGCTTTGGAACGATTCCCCCAGAAGTAACAAGTGCAATCTTTGTTTTCTTGATATCCAATATAGCTTTATTTGGTGTTACTCTATCGAAATCAGGCATTGGATACTCTGTCTCGAAACTTTCATTCTTAAGCTTTGCCACTAGCATGTTTACGGCTCTTTTAGAACCTCTCTCTTCTCTAAATATATTCTTTCTAATTCCTCTTTGAATATAGCCTTCCTCATATGGGGTTCCAATAGCTTCTTTATTTGCCAGCTTCAGGGCTAACTTAGCCATAGCAGGCACTGCCTGTCTCATACCCGTAGCAGCATTTGCTGTACTAAGGATATAAACATCCTTTTTAAATATGTCTGCTCCAGGATTTTCTATATACATACCTGTTACAGCTGGTATTCCCAACTTGTCTTGAACTTCTTTACAAATTGTTCCGCAAGCTACGCCGTATCTTCCAGCGTTAAATGCAGGACCAGCTATAAATAAGTCTGGACTATATTTTTTTACCATTTCCAAAATTTCTTTTGCTGCAGCTTCCAAGTTCTCATTAAAATATGAGTCGCCGCATATTATTGTTGCAACTATTTCAGCTTCGTTTCCAAAGGCAGTCTTTAATGCCAAACCAGGTCCTACAATGCCTTCTCTAACCTCAGGCTTAAAATCAGCTTTTTCTTCGCCGCCAATGCCTGCAAAGAACTGATTTATATAGTGTACAATCTTAATCATGTCTATATTTCCCCTCCTCTCTTATGCCATCTTATAAACATAAGAAGTATTTATCTTAAAACTTGGAAAATTGCTTTCTCATTGAGCTGACCTCATTATTTAGAGCGTCAACGTCAAGCACCATTTCCATCATACCGCATTGATCATCATAAACTTGTGCGTCAAACTGATCCTTTAGTTCAAATACATGATATACCACGAGTCCCAACGAGACTCCTGCCAATGGACCTGCATAAGTTGGATCTCCTGCTGCTACTGTTTCTGCTGTTAAACCTGCAGATTCAGCCTCAGCTGTTCCTAAAACTACAACAACGTTTTCCTTGCCGTATTTTTCTGATAGATCCAAAACTCTTTTTTGATTTTCCAGGTCCATTGCTCCAGCGGCAGTTCAGACAAAGCATTCGGTAGCAGCAAATACAACTTCTGCACCGGCAGTCTTTATGCACTCTTCAATTGCAGGAGCTGGTATACCATCTCTGTCGCCAATGATAATAACCTTTTTATCCTTCAACATAAGTTTTCATCCTTTCTTTAATATGATTTTTATAGGGTTGTAGCTGACATTTTGTTGAAACCTATTTCACTTGTAGCTCCGGTTATAACCTGAAGCTCTGCAAGAATACTTCCATCCGGTCTCAAGCTGCCATCAAAACCACCAGCGATTATGTCTGCTGGCTCTAGATAGCCGATAACCTTCTTCATTGCAGGAAGCTCAATAACCTCGTTTGCATTACCTCCCGTTACTACTGCATCTGCACTTCTATCTGCATCTGCAAGGGATTGTGATGCACCATCTCTGCCTGCATACTCATCTGTTATAAGAACTGTTTTGATGCCTTTATCAGATATCTTTTTACAATTCATCATAAGGTCTGTATCTGGGTTTCCAAAGCCCTCTTCAGAAATAATCACTGCATCTAGACTCAAGAATTCTGCAAGCTTTGCAGTCCAGTTAGAAGATCTTTCCTTATCCATCAAGGTTACATTTTCATTTGTAATGATAACTCCCACAAAGTTGTAATCCTTTCCATGTCTCTCGTATAGGTCTTCTATAACAGGGTTGTTGCAATGACTGAAGGTCGGGTTCTTATCACAAGCTGAAACACAGTTACCGCTTAGAATTGCTCCATCCATAACCTCTGTTGGGTAGATAATTGTTGGTACTATCTTCTTTGCATCTACTCCATAAACATATGTGTCATGCATTAAACCTTGTGTTTGAAGCATATAAACATATGCTACCCTTGGAAGATTTGGATACTGTTTTAAACTTTCTGCAAAGGGTAATGTCTCATATACTTTCACTTCATCTGGTACTACATTTCTTGCTGCCTCGCCAAGATAATTCGCTGCCTTTAAACCAATAAATCTAACAGCTTGCTCATGCTCGTGCTGCTGAAGCTTATCTGTTGGAGTGCAAACAACAACAAGATTGCAGGTCTTTGAGAATGGTGTATAATCTGCGCCGATACCACTCATGTCTATAATGCCTTCTTGGAAAGCGACTATTTTACCTGTAGTAACTACAGCAGCTCCCTTAAGTACATTTGTCTTGCCTGATCCGACTACATCTGCCTTACCTAAAACTCCTGGGAAAATACTCCCGGGACCCTCAACCTTAACCCTTGGTTCAATGACATCCTTAACTGGCATAATTCTTGTTTCTTCACCAGGTTTAGCTATATCAAGCTCTATCCCCTTAATTCTGTCATCCCCGCTAATTGCGTTTAACATTTCTTCTTTGTTGATAAAAAGCGTGCCGTTTTCAACCTTAGTTTGATTTCCAAACTGCATATCCTTTATCAATACTTTTCCTAGTTCTAATCGCAAGAAATTCACCTCCCTAAAATTATTTCATATTTTACTTAATGAACTCTTTTATAAGTGCCTCTACTGAATCTGGCGAACAATTCTCTGCTCCGCTTATTTCCTTAACCTTTTCACCAGCTTTGTAAACAACAAAGGTTGGTAAACCTAATACCTTTTGGCTAATAGCAAGTCTTCTGTTTTCAGATGTATTCAGTTTGCACATTTTCAGCTGGTCGCCATACTTCTCTGCTAATCTATGAACATCAGGCATTAATGCCTTACATGGCTCACACTTTTCACCCCAGAAGTCAACTAATACCGCCTCCGATGCTTGCAGCACCTCAGCTTCAAAGTTATCTTTATCTACCTCTAGCACTCTTTTCACCTCCCTTTAAAGTGATAATATATAAAAAGCTAAAAGCTATTTATACTAAAGTTTAGACCCATCCGCCTTCTTTTTTAGCATCCGGCAGTGTAATGTGCTCGAAATTTTTCTCAATGTATCTTTCTGCATTAACCGCGGCTATAGCTCCGTCCGCGCATGCAGTTATTACCTGTCTCAGGGACTTAACTCTCACGTCCCCAGCTGCAAATACACCTTCTACAGATGTCCTCATTTCTTCATCAGCAATAACATACCCTTTGGCATCTAGTTCAATATGTCCCTTGGCTATTTCGGTTATTGGCTTAGTACCTACAAATACGAATACGCCATCTGTTTTGAAATCTGTTTGCTCTCCGGTTACTATGTTCTTAAGCTTTACGCCTTCTACAATTCCATCACCGTAGATTTCTTCTACAACAGTGTTCCAAATTACGCTGATTTTATCATTTTGCATCGCTTTTTCAACGATTGATTTTGCTGCTCTAAATTCATCTCTTCTATGAATGATAGTTACTTTGTCAGCAAATTTCGTAAGATATATGGATTCTTCTACAGCAGCATCTCCACCACCGATAGCAACTATTTCAAGCTCAGTAAAAAAGTCGCCGTCACATGTAGCACAGTATGAAACACCTTTTCCTCTGAGTTCAACCTCTCCAGGTGCTCCGAGTAACATTGGACGTGCACCAGTAGCATATATCACTGTCTTTGCTTTTATTTCACTCTTCGAAAGCTTCACAATTTTTATCTTGCCTGAAAAATCAAAACCTATTACCTCATCTTTCAGACATTCTGTTCCAAACTCCTCTGCCTGCGCTTTCATTCTTTCTGTTACTTTTGGCCCTGTTGGATTCTCCATGGAGCCTGGATAATTCTCAAGTTCTTCTGTGGTGGCAGTTTGACCACCCCATTTTCCTTTCTCAATAATAACCGCGCTCATTTTTGATCTTGATGCATAAAGTCCTGCTGATAAACCCGCTGGACCGCCACCGATAATGGCAACATCGTATATCTTGCTCATAATATTTCCTCCCTAGAGTTTTTATGAATAAAGGCTTATACTGTCGAGAGAGCTTTCAAATAGCTTTAAATCAACAAATTGAAAGTCCTCTAGAATTCTCTGACTCCATATTGGTGTTGATTTCATTCTTTCAAACTTTTCATAGGTTTGAATACTATTTTCTATGATTGTGACAGATTGTAAGTCTGTATTTATACCCTGCTTGAGTATAATGCTCCTATATGGTGTTTCATTTGGCTTTACGCTTCCCACAAGTGGATGTGTAATCAACTCATAGCATAGATGCACCAAATCTCTCACTTCTATTAGTACGTCATAATAGTTTCCTTGGATAAACTTCATGTTGTAGCTGCTATTGTATAGTCTATTTACTTCTGGATTGTTGGTAATAACTAATATTTTATTATTCAGCTTACTTCCTCCATAATTAAATACTCCATTTTATTCTTTCTAATATTCGAGATAAAATTCAGTATTCATTAATTTAAAATTTAGTCAAATATTTAACAAAGTGTACAAAAAAAACAGAAGTAGAGGCTCGCCTCTACCTCTGTTATTAACCTGAGATATTCTTCAAAAATAACATACAACGTCATTAAGAATTGATCCTTCGGTGCTAAGCTTTTCAGAGGTCTGTCCAGAATACGGTCCTTTTGCCTGAGAGCTTCATGTTATGGCTATCATAAACTTACTCCTTCGGCGCCCCATTGGGTCTCTCCCGTAAACTATCATCCAAATATTTAATTCATCTATAGTTCAAATATAACCTATCCATTCTATCTATTCAAGCACTATTTTAACATTTTTGTCGATAATTATAATATTTTTAGAGTTAAATTCATTCATAGTCTTTATTACCACGACCAGTTTCTTGAAGTCCGAAGCATCATATAGCTTCTAAATTTTGTACCCTATTATTATAGTATGCCGAATAAAATATTAAGTGCCTGTATATATCTTTATATCATATTCGGAAAGTCAATTTGTCTTAAGGCTTCAAACACTACAATAGCCACCGAATTTGATAAATTCAAGGACCTTGCATTTACATCGTTTAGCATAGGTATTCGAATACAAGATTCTAAGTTCTTTTCTAGTAATGGCTTAGGCAGTCCCGCAGTCTCTTTGCCAAAAACTATAAAGCAATCCTTTGTATAAGCTACATCGGTATGCCTCTTTTTACCCTTTGTCGTAGAATAAAAATAATCTGCATCGGGGTAAGCCGCCTTAAGGGCGTCAAAGCTGTCATGATACTCTATATCAAGTAAATGCCAATAATCTAACCCTGCCCTCTTAAGCTTACTGTCATCAATTTCAAACCCCAAAGGCCTTACTAAGTGCAATTTAGCCCCAGTTGCAGCGCATGTTCGTGCAATGTTGCCTGTATTTTGAGGAATTTCTGGCTCTACCAGTACTATATTCAAACTCAAGATTCCATCTCCATTCATTAATAATATTTTTTAAATACAAACTTATAGTATTAAATCTAAGGCAATATAAAAAGCAACTTTACATTAATATACCACAATTCAATAGGAATATATTAAGTAAAATTGCTTTTATTTACATATTAGTTTGCTACAGCTACAACTACTTCTAACTTGGTACCATTTTCTACTTCAATCGGAACACATATCGTTTGTATCCCTTTTGTTGATATGTTAATATCCGACCCTACTAATACTGTCGGAGGAGTAATGTCAATTTTAATTCCTTCATTGTAGAATTCTGTAGCAACATTGCCCATTATCATATTCCCTAATTCTGCTATTGCACTTTTGGACATTTCGTCTAAGGCTGGCACTTCCATGCCAAACATCATAGATGATGCAATACTGCGTGCAGTCAATTCATCCATGGTGAAGAACACTTGCCCTTTAAAATCTCCAGCTAAACCAATAATGATTACCACATTCTCTGCAATAAAAGGTGAGCTTCTTAAATATATTTGCCCTCTTTTAGCCCCAACGTTGCATATTTGTTGTACTATGTTAATTGTTACATTAATAAATGGATTAATAAGTTTTACGTCCACTTCCAAACCTCCTAATGCGTCTATATGTACTATTATTCTACAAAATCAGACAATATCCTTTAAATCACTTAAATTTGATTATGATATATTATTAACCAAATATGTATAAAACACCAAAAAAGCAAGCTGCTGATACAATGCATCAACAGCTTGCTTTTTAAATCTTATGCTGCTTTAGGTAGATTTTGAATGTTGAAACTTGTCTTTGCTTTTACATCAATCATTCTACCATCATCAACCGGTGAAATTGTTCCTTTTGCTTTTATTTCTTTCACAAGTACATCTCTTATTGGAATACTTGTATCAACTTGTTTCTTGCCTTCTTTGAACATTACATAACCATCTCCGCCGCCAGCTTGGAAGTCATTTGTAACAATCTTGTATATCTTGTTCTCATCTAGTAAACTGCCATCAAGCATTTTAACTTCAACAATTCTTTCTCCCTTTGCTTTCGTGGAGTCATACTTAACTTTTACACCTGAGAATTGGCCCGGTGCAAAGGTTTCTGGCATTATACCATGTTCTAGAGCTGCTTTAACTTGCTTTCCTGTTAATTCAAATGTATACAAAGTGTTATCAAAAGGCATTAATTCGTACATGATTCCCATTGTAATATCACCAGCAGGGATATCTCTTCGAAGTCCTCCGCCGTTTTGAATCGCTATGTCAGCCTTTGCAGCTGTTCTCATAACATCAGTAGCCCATTGTCCCATTAAGGTTACTTGAACTTCCTTCGTATTATGAGCTAATGTAACTGATGCTCTATCGATGCTGCTGCAAATTCAAACCAACTCTTAACCCTTGAATCCTCTGTAGCTGAAACTACAGTATTATCTACATATACGTTGTTTTCAACAATCTGCTTTGTAGCAGAATCGACTATTAGATCAATATGTCCAACAGATCTGCCGTTATAGTACGCTTGAACTATCGGAATATTATTTACTCTGCCTGCAACTGTTAAGTGTGAGTGTCCTGCTATGATAGCATCTACGCCTGTCACAGCCTTTGCCAACTCAGCAGCTTCACCTGTAATAACCTGTGTCTTGCTGTCTTGAGCTGCACCTAGGTGTGAAAGTACAACAACGATATCTGCTCCAGCCTTTTTAAGCTCCGGAACCAAAGCATTAACTGTTTCTGCCGGATTTTTAAAGTCATAAGCTGCAACGTTTTCAGCCTTTGTTTTAGATAAAGTTTCAGGTGTAGCCAACCCTATGATACCTATGTTTAGTCCATCCCTTTTAACGATTACATATTTTTCAGCAAATTTAGGTGTAGTATTTGTTCCCTTCATAACTATATTTGCTGCTAGGAATGGGAAATCCGCTTTGTCACTTAATCCTTGAAGTTTTTCGAGACCCCAGTCAAATTCGTGATTTCCGATTGACATAGCTTCAAAGCCTATGTCATTCATAATTGCCATTACAGGATTTCC
>JARBUB010000124.1 GCA_029239905.1 Clostridia bacterium | reverse complement strand
TCACCATTTATGGGAGCATAGCTCAGCTGGGAGAGCACCTGCCTTACAAGCAGGGGGTCACAGGTTCGATCCCTGTTGTTCCCACCAAAACAAAACTTATCAAAAGAAATGTTAGAATTTTTAATTGCTGGTGTAGCTCAATTGGTAGAGCAGCTGACTTGTAATCAGCAGGTCGCGGGTTCGAGTCCCATCACCAGCTCCATACTTTCGGAGGAGTTCCCGAGCGGCCAAAGGGGGCAGACTGTAAATCTGTTGTCTCAGACTTCGATGGTTCGAATCCATCCTCCTCCACCATTAAGATAACAAAGTCCGATAAGGACTTTTTCTTTTTTTGCAACAAATATTAATCAAAAAAGCGAGTATACTATATATGTAAAACAACTCTACCTTATTGACAATAATTATTGATTGTGATACCATGATATTAAATTAAAATTATTACCTTATCAAGAGAGGTGGAGGGAAATGGCCCTATGAAACCCGGCAACCGGCAAAAGTACGGTGCCAATTCCTTTAAAGCAGTATTGCTTTAAGAGATGAGGAGAGTTATTATGATATTTTGACTCCTTCATTGAAGGAGTTTTTTTATTGTATATGGTCTAATTTTACATAAAACCATAGATTTTTACATATGAGGAGGTTTATATTATGATCAGAAAACTTTTTACATCAGAGTCAGTTACAGAAGGGCATCCAGACAAAATTTGCGATCAAATTTCAGATGCTGTTTTGGACGCAATTTTAGAGAAGGACCCAATGGGCAGAGTTGCTTGTGAATGTTCTGTTACTACAGGTCTTGTTCTAGTAATGGGTGAAATTTCTACGTCTTGTTATGTTGATATACCAAAACTAGTTAGAAAGACTATAGAGGACATCGGATATACGAGAGCAAAGTATGGCTTTGACAGTGATACTTGTGGTGTTATAACTGCAATACACGAGCAATCAGAAGATATTGCATTGGGTGTTGACAATGCTTTAGAAGCTAAAAAGGGTCAAATGTCAGATGCGATGATAAATTCAACAGGAGCAGGAGATCAGGGTATGATGTTCGGCTATGCTTGTGATGAGACACCAGAGCTTATGCCTATGCCTATCTCATTGGCGCATAAGCTTTCTATGAAGCTTTCGCAGGTTAGAAAAGAAGGCATTTTGGACTATATTAGACCAGATGGAAAAACTCAAGTTACAGTTGAATACGATGACGGCAAGCCTGTAAGAATTGATACCGTAGTAGTTTCTACGCAGCATAGTCCTGAGGTAGATCATGCTACAATTGAGAGAGACATTATGGAATATGTTATAAAACCTATCATTCCAGAGGATATGCTTGATAAGGATACTAAATACTTTATCAATCCGACGGGTAGATTTGTTATAGGTGGACCTCATGGGGATTCAGGTTTGACTGGCAGAAAAATTATAGTTGATACTTATGGCGGGTATGCAAGACATGGCGGCGGTGCATTCTCTGGAAAGGATCCAACGAAGGTTGATAGATCAGCTTCCTATGCTACTAGACATGTTGCTAAGAATATAGTGGCTGCAGGGCTTGCTTCAAAATGTGAAGTGCAGGTTGCTTATGCTATAGGTGTTGCAAAGCCAGTTTCTGTATTGGTTGAAACTTTCGGAACAGGCAAGATGGAAGATGAAAAGATTGCAGAAATCGTTTCAAAGGTATTTGACCTAAGACCAGCGGCGATTATCAGAGATTTAGATCTTAGAAAACCAATTTATAGACAGCTTGCAGCTTATGGACATATGGGAAGAACTGATATAGATGTACCGTGGGAAAGACTTAATAGAGTAGAAGAAATAAAAAAACTAGCAGGAATATAGTGTAAAAACAGCCGCAAGGCTGTTTTTTTATTGGTAGGGTTGACCAGTGTGGCAGCACGAAGCAGCACACAAAATTATTTATGTTAAATTTCGCATATTTATCTTATAATAAATACAGTGACAAAAAAGCAGAGGTGATGCACCATGGATGAAGTTCAAGGAAGCATATATGATGTAGTTTTTAGAAATGAACAAAATGGATATTCTGTAATTGAGATGGAATGTGAAAAAAATCTAATTACTGTAGTAGGCTATTTTGCATATGTAAATATAGGTGAAACTATAAAGATCTATGGTAGTTGGGTGCAGCATCCTGATTATGGGAAACAATTTAAAATGGAAGCCTACAACGCTGTTACACCTTCCACTTTATATGGAATTGAAAAGTATTTGGCGTCAGGTTTGATTGCGGGGATTGGACCTCATACTGCAAAAAAAATGGTAGAAAAATTCGGAGTGGACACCTTAGACATTATTCAATATAATCCAGATAGGTTGTCGGAGGTAGAAGGAGTAGGCGCAAAGAAGGCGGCGAAGATATACGAAGCTTTTCAAGAACAAAAGGAGCTTAAGGATATTATGATGTTCTTGGAGCAATATGATATAAGTCCTACTTATGCAGTTAAGATATACAAAGCATACGGTGCAAATACAATAGCCGTACTAAAGGAGAATCCCTACAAGTTATCTGACGATATATCGGGCATAGGCTTTAAAATGTCAGATAGGATAGCTTTATCAATGGGAATCTCTATAGATTCTGAATTCAGAATCAGTTCGGCTACAAAATACTGTTTGAATTGGTTTCATGGAAACGGGCACAGCTATGCTCCACAGGAGGAGCTTTGCAGAGTGACCTCAGAGCTTCTTGGTGTAGAAGAGGAAGTTATTCAAGAAAATATAATTAAGCTATTTATAGGTAAGAGCTTGGTGGTAGAAAGCCTTGAGGACATAAGGGCAGTTTATTCAACATCTTTTCATAAGGCGGAATCAAGTGTAGCACGGCAGCTACTGCAGATGCGTATGTATAGCTTATCAAAGCTGGTTTCGAATGTTGATGAAGAACTGCAAAAGTTAGAGCAGAGTCAGGATATAACCTTGGCTGAAAAGCAAAAAACTGCAGTCAGAGAAGCGATGAACAATGGGGTATTAGTTGTTACAGGCGGGCCAGGAACGGGAAAGACTACTACCATAAAGACTATTATAGATTTATTCGAACGTAAGGGTATGTCGGTACTTTTGGCAGCACCGACAGGAAGAGCTGCTAAGCGCATGCAGGAAGCGACGGGCAAAGAAGCCAAGACCTTACATCGTTTATTGGAGTTTGGTTTTGGGGAAAATGACGAGGAGATGTATTTTCAGAAAAACGAAGAGTCCCCTCTAGAATGTGATGCCATAATTGTTGATGAAGTATCTATGATTGATATCATGTTGATGAATTATTTGCTAAAGGCTGTGGCTGAGGGCACGAGACTTATACTGGTAGGAGACGTAGATCAACTGCCTTCTGTAGGGCCTGGAAATGTTTTAAGAGATATAATTGATAGCGAGGCTGTCCCTATAGTAAGGTTAAATGAGATATTTAGGCAGGCGCAAGAGAGTCTGATTGTTGTAAACGCACACAGAATCAATAATGGCGAACCGCCAATACTAGATCAAAAGCAAAAGGATTTCTTCTTCGTGCGTCAAGAGGAGCAGCAAGCTATTGTAAACACTATAGTAGAGCTTTGCAGGGAGAGACTGCCTAAGTACTATAAAACCACCTTTATGGAGGGGATACAGGTTCTTTCTCCTATGAAGAAAGGTATCTGCGGAATTATTAATCTCAACAATGAACTTCAGAAAATATTAAATCCGGAAGCTGTAGATAAAAAGGAAAAACAATATAGAGAATTCACCTTTAGAGTTGGCGATAAGGTAATGCAGGTTAAAAACAACTACAAAATGAAGTGGCAGAGTATTGTAGACTTTGAAAAAGAGGGCGAAGGCGTTTTTAACGGTGATATTGGTGTGATTATTAATATTGACAGTGAGGATCAGATTATTGAAGTAGTTTATGACAATGAAAAGCTAGTCAGGTATGACTTCGGGGTTTTGGATGAGCTTGAGCTTGCTTATGCGCTTACTGTTCATAAGAGTCAGGGTTCGGAATTCCCGATACTCGTAATGCCTGTAACCTTTGGACCCAAAATGCTGCTTACAAGAAACCTGCTATACACCGCCTTGACCAGAGCAAAGAATACGGTTGTGCTGGTTGGCGCTGAAAGATATGTAAATCAGATGATTGTTAATAATCATATTACCAAAAGATATTCTGGCTTAAAGCAAAGAATGGTTAAGATGGCAGAAATGCTTTAGGCGGAGGAAGAAATGGATAAAATCAAGAGAAAGCTGCTAGGAATATTGTACCCAAAACGCACCAAATGCTGTATTTGCGGTAGAGAAGCAAGGGAAGCTGTTTGCAGCAGCTGTCTATCTCTGCTTGAATATATAGAGGGCAGAGTCTGTCTTAAGTGCGGCAAAGGAATTGAGGACGAATATGATCCTAGCGTCTGCCCCGACTGTAAGAGGGAAAATAAGAATTTTGACATGGCTTTTTCTTGTTTTCAATATAAGGATATGGGTAAGACCATAGTTCACAAGCTTAAATATGAGAACTGCAAGGAGATTTCATACACTCTTGGTCGATTAATGTATCAAAAGATTGTTGATGAGGGGATTAAACTGGATGCGGTAGTACCGGTTCCAATACATGAAAGTAAAAAAGCGATAAGGGGTTTTAATCAGGCACAGCTAATAGCTGAAGAGATTGCCGTTGGACTGGGTATACCCCTTTGGGATTGTATTATAAGAACAAAAGCAACTACAGATCAGTTTAAGTTGGATAAGGTTAGTAGAAGTATGAATGTTCATGATGCATTTTGTATAAATGTGTTGTATAA
Source organism: Clostridia bacterium (assembly GCA_029239905.1). Taxonomy (GTDB): domain Bacteria; phylum Bacillota; class Clostridia; order Lutisporales; family Lutisporaceae; genus GWB2-37-7. The sequence goes on along the minus strand of JARBUB010000124.1, from coordinate 3,428 downwards.
TAATGTAAGCGAGCGAAATATCTTACTTGTGGACGATGTTTACACTACCGGTAGCACTGCAGATGAATGCAGTAGAATTTTAAGGCAGCAGGGAGTACAAAGAATTTTTGTAATTACTGCGGCGACAGGCAGTAATACTTAATAGATATTTAAGGGGGTTATACAATGGCAGATCTTCGAAATTGTTCGAAATGTGGTAGACTTTTTGGCTATATGGGTAAACCAATATGTAGTTATTGTGCAGAAGAAGAGGAAGATGACTTCAAGAAGGTAAAAGAGTATCTTTATGATTATCCTGGATCTACTGTATTTGAGGTTTCAGATGCTACAGATGTGGAAGTAGAGAAAATTATGAGATTTCTAAAAGAAGAACGGTTACAAGTAAGTTCTGAAAATCCTAATATGCTGCTGGAATGTGAAAAGTGCAGCAGACCGATTAATATGGGACGCTTTTGTCAGAACTGCAAAAATGATTTACATGCATCTATGAGGAAAGAATTTGGGTTGGACAAGAAGCCTACACCACCTGAAGATGATTATAAGTTAAAAACAAATGCAAAGGAACAAATGTTTACTGCGACAAGACGAAAGTAAATTAATGTCATTGATTATAAGGGCTGGTTTTCATACCAGCTCTTTTTATTTTTTGGAGCATGTATTGATATCTCGATTACGATGAAGGGGTAGAAATCCCAAGACCGAATTCAATATATATTTATCAAAATGGCTAAACTATCTATTAATAAATACCGATAGAATTACTGAATAGAAAATGAGCGAGGTGCAATCATGGGAATAGGTTTTAACAAAATAAGCGGTATAAACCAAATTTACAAAGCAAATAAGGTAGACAGCAAGAAGGCGGTGACTGAAACCGTATCAACTTCTGGCAAAAAGGATCAAGTACTGATTTCAAAGGAAGCAATGGACTTTCAAACTGTACTTAAGTCAATGAAGCAGTTGAATAACCTTCCGGATATTAGAGAAGATGTTATTAATCCAATCAAGGAAAAGTTAGAAAACGGAAGTTATACAGTTGACAGCAAAAGTTTAGCAGACAAAATTATATCAGGTGGCTTTAACAAAAAAATATAAAACATACTTTATGCACTGAACAAGTATTATGCTTGTTTTACCGGGGGAGAGGGAAACGATGATAGATAGACAAGCTGAAAAAATAATTGAAGTTTTAACAAAAGAACATATATATTACAAGGATTTGCTTGAACTATCAAACAAGAAAAAATCTATTGTAATTGAGGGCAAGGTATCGGAGCTGGATAAAATCGTTCGGGTAGAGCAAAATATGATTTTTGATTTGGGACAGCTTGAAAAAGTGAGAGAACAAGAGCTGAAAAAGTTATGTTTGGAACTTCAACTTGAAGGCAGGACAAATGTGGCTGAACTAATAAAACATTTGCCGGAGCACTTATCGGAACAGTTGAAGACTCTTCAGAAGGAACTAGGCGCTACAATAACAGATTTACAAAATGCAAACGATATAAATGGCGAGCTTATAAAGCAGTCCTTGGAATACATTGAGTACTCTGTAAATATGATTACCAGTGTAGGACCTGCTAATTCGCTTTATGAAGACTTAAAGGGTGCCAACAAAGGGACGGAAAACAAGAAAAGACTATTTGATACTAAGGTATAGGGAATCGAGGTGACTTTATGAGATCTACTTTTGGCGGCTTAACTATCGGGTTATCAGGAGCTTGGGCGCAGCAAAAGGCGTTGGATGTAACTGGACATAATATAAGTAATGTTAATACACCAGGATACTCAAGACAAGGAATATCACATGCAACGTCAACACCTACTCGTTATGGTCAATCAGGGAATGGTAATATGATGACTGTGGGCACTGGAGTTGACGTCCAGGACATCCGACAATATAGAGATTATTTTTTAGATCAAAAGCTAAAAAGAGAGAATCAAGAGCTAGGCTATTGGGATGCAAAAAAAAGCTCAATAGAAGAACTGGAAACAATATTTAATGATAATTCAGAAGATGGACTGCAGACGGTTATGGATAACTTTTGGAACTCTTGGTCTCAGCTATCTAAACCAGGGGGAGGACTAACTGCGAGATCCTTAGTAAAGGAGAATGCAATATCCTTTGTTGAGACAGTGAAAAATTTGGATACAATGCTTCTCGATTATAGAAAAAACCGCAATAATGAGATTAAAGAAAATGTGGACAAGCTTAATAAAATAACAAGCAGCATTGCAGAGCTTAACTATGATATAAAAAGAGTTGAAGCCAGTGGGGTAGTGGCAAATGATGCCAGGGATCAAAGAGATGCACTGGTTGATGAATTATCAAAACTAGTTAAAATACAGGTTATAGATGGATCAACCTATAATATTGCAGTAGAGGGTTTACAGGTTGTGGCAGGTAATGATAGTATTCCTTTAACAGCAGTACCATCTGCATCAGCCAATGGCTATTACTCCATAAAATGGGGAAAGACCATGGAAAACGTGAATATTAGTGGTGGTAGCATAAAGGCACTTGTTGAGTCGAGAGATGAGCTAATAGACGGCTATAGAAATAGATTGAATGAGTTCGTAAAGGGCGTAGCTATGGAAATGAACGATCTTCATTTAGCAGGCTATGGTAACTTGGATGATTTGCCAAGGGTTATGTTTGTTGATAAGGCAACTAATACAGCTGACACAAATACAGTGATTGATTTAGCAAATATAGCATTCAATCCTGATTTGGAAGAGGTTAATCACATTGCGGCGGCTAAACTGAAACCTTCACAAGGAAACTATGAGGATAATCGTAATGCATTGGAAATATCCGAGTGGAGACTTAAGGACGTATTTTCGGATAAGCTTTACGAAGGGGCTGCGGATTTGGATGCAAAGCTAAACTTTGATGAATTTTACAGAAGTATAATAAGTGATATAGGGTTAGACGGCAATAAGGCAGCAAATGCTGCGGATGCACAAGGTCTATTAGTTGAGCAGGTTGAATATAAAAGACAATCTCTAATGGCAGTATCATTAGATGAGGAAATGAGTAATCTGATAAAATTTGAGCATTCCTATAATGCTGCTGCAAGAATAGTAAATGCAATGGATGAGATGATAGAGGCAGTAGTAAATAAAGTCGGATTAGTTGGAAGGTAAGGGTGATGGCAAATGAGAACTACCTTTGGAACATTTAATATAGCGACCTCTGGTTTGTTTGCGAGCCAAAGATCCTTGGATATAGTCAGTAATAACATTTCAAACGCAAGCACAGATGGATATTCAAGACAAAGAGTGCTTCAAAGAGCTTCTCTTCCTGTAGGAGGAGATCCTCGAGGCTTAGTGGGCACTGGGGTTGAAGCTTATGATGTAGTGCAAATTAGAAGTCAATATTTAGACAATAAATACTGGGGACAAATGAAATCTTATTCTGAATGGAAAAC
>JARBUB010000123.1 GCA_029239905.1 Clostridia bacterium | reverse complement strand
GTGCATAAAGGACCTTATACTGCTCTTTCTTTGGCCTATGGGGCTATTTCAAAGTATATTGAAGACAATGGATATGAAGTGATAGCACCACCAAGAGAATTGTATTTAAAGGGTGAATGGATTACCAATGATCCAAATGAGTTTATAACTGAGCTACAGTTTCCTGTTAGAAAAAAAGAGCAGTAAATGAAGTAAAGACCTTGCAAGGACACCGAGTCCTTGCAAGGTCTTTTGTTATAATCTGAGAAAAACTAATTTATTCCTTTTATAAAACATATAATTTATAGATTGAATAATTGGGAGGGATGGATATGTTTAATCATTGCCTTTGCTGCTGCTGTCCTTACTATTATTACTGCAGCATGCAGTATACTTTGGGATACAAGTCGCATTTAAAGAATACAAGAAGAGAAGTTAATTATATGTACAGACAAAACCAATTTACTGTAGATGAACTGGCTCAATATGATGGCAGTGCAGGTAAACCTGCATATGTAGCTGTAAGTGGTATTGTATATGATGTCAGTATTCAAAGTACTTGGGGGGGAGGTACCCACTTCGGTCTTTATGCAGGCAAGGATCTAACAGCTCATTTTCAAGCATGCCACGATAATGATACAATACTTGCTATGCTGCCTAAAGTAGGTGTGCTTGTGTGATGGAGGAACGGTGATGAGTGAATTTATTTGCCCTATCGTTGATTCTAAGAATTTGACTGCCAGGGAAATCATGAATCTTGCTAAGAATTTGCAGCAGAATAAGTTAAGTCTTATTTGGCTGGAGGCTACAGGCTGTTCAGGAAACATCATTTCCATGATGAATGCAAACAATCCAGATTTATATTACTTTCTAAAGAACATTATTAATCTGAAATACAACAACAGCCTTATGGCGGCTGAAGGTCAGGGAGCATATCAGCAGTTTTTAAATACGCTGGAAACTGATTTTATTTTGGTTGTAGAGGGTGCGGTAGCTACAAAGGCAGAAGGACGCTACAACATCATTGCCAGCAATGATGGATTTCCTGTTACCGCAATGAGGGCAGTGAAGCTGGCAGGGGACAAGGCAAAATATATAGTCGCTGTAGGCACCTGTGCCAGCTATGGCGGCATATCTGCAGCCAGGCCAAATCCTTCAGGCTCCGTATCACTGCAGGAATATCTGAAGAAAAACATCGTTAAGGTGCCAGGCTGCCCGGGGCATCCAGAATGGGTAATCGGTACGATAGCTCATCTCGTATATTTTGGAATGCCTGAGTTGGATGAACAAGGAAGGCCGGTTATTTTTTACGGTATAACAATACATGACCGCTGCAGCAGGCGCTCTTACTTTGACAGAGGGATTTTTGCAGAACATTTGGGGGATCCGGAATGTATGTTCAAATTAGGCTGTAGAGGACCTGTTACTAGAACAGATTGTCCTATAAGAAAATGGAATGATCATACCAACTGGCCCATAGGGGACAATACCCCATGCATAGGCTGTGCCAGGCAGGGATTTCCGGACGGTATGGAGCCCTTTGTCAGATATTGATGGGAGGTTGGAAATAGAATGGCAAATACAGTAACTGTAAATCCTGTTACTAGAATCAGCGGCTTTCTGGAAATAAAAGCAGAAGTGGAAAATGGAATCATTGTTGATGCAAAGAGCAGCGGTTTGTTGTTTAGGGGCTTTGAAAAGATGCTGCAGGGAAGACCGCCTTTAGATGCAATTTACTTTACGCAGAGAATATGCGGCATTTGCTCAACGGCACACTCCATGTCCTCTTCCTTGGCTCTTGAAGCGGCTCTGAATGTGCAGCCGGATATTCATTCGCATATGATAAGGGAGTTTGTACATGGCTGTGAATTCATACAAAACCATCTACGGCATTTCTATCAATATACTTTGCCTGATTATATAAAGGGTCCTGATATAAACCCTCTTTATGGGGTAACGCATAAGGATTTTAGGCTGCCTAAATATCTGAATAAAGAGCTGTCACAGCATTATGTTGACAGTCTTGACTACAGTAGAAAAGCTCATGATCTGCTTGCAACCTTGGGGGGCAAGGCTCCTCATAACCATGGGATATTTGTAGGCGGCATAACCAGCGATATTGATATATCCAAGCTTGCAAAGCTGAAATCGATTTTGTCAGGAATAGCACAATTTGTTGAAGGTGCAATGATAGAAGATTGCAATATTATAGGGCAATACTATCCAGAATATTACAATATAGGTGTTGGAGATAAGAACTTAATGACCTATGGCGTTTTTAATTATCCTGAGCACAAGGGAATTTACTATACGGAACCCGGCATCTATTTAAACGGGATGCATGAAGTCTTTGAACCTGCGTTGATAAATGAGGATATTCAAAAGGCTTGGTATATCTCGGAAAACAATATAAATAAGCCAGAGGGACCTTATACAGAGGAAGATTTGAATAAGCAGGGAGCTTACAGTTGGGTGAAGGCACCTCGTTATAAAGGTCATTCTATGGAGGTTGGTCCATTGGCAAGAATGTTTATCAGCGGTGAATACACAAGAGGCATTTCAACTATGGATAGAACCATGGCGAGAGTATTGGAGGTTGGGAAAGTAATAGGAATCATGCAAAATATACTTGAACTGATACCTCAATATCAAAATAAGCAAAGACAGTATGATATGCCGGATAAGGCGCAGGGCAGCGGACTTATAGATACTACCCGTGGCGCATTGGGGCATTGGTTGGCTATAGAAAATAAGCTGATTAAAAACTATAGCATTATTACGCCATCAGCCTGGAATTTATCCCCTCAGGATCATGCAGGAGGGAAGGGTACAGTAGAAAGTGCTTTGATGGGAACAAATATTGAAGATATCAGCAATCCTGTTGAAATAGGCAGGATCGTCAGAAGCTTTGACCCTTGTATTTCTTGCGCAACTCATGTATATGGCAAGAATACTTCTTCTGTTGAAATCAGAATCATGTAGGCAGCGGCTGTGAGTATTAAGCTAATAGCCATAGGGAGCAGGATTATGGGGGATGATGCTGCTGCAATTATAGCAGCTGAGGAATTAGTTGAAGAGTTGGCTGAAGAAGGAATACAGGTCATTATAGGTGAAACGGATACAGCCTATTGTTTGGACTGTATAAATGAAGGTGACAGCATCATCATTCTGGATGCGGCTGTTAGTGAAAGACCCTGTGGAACTGTATGGCAGCTGCCCTTGAGCAGCGCCTTGAATCAGTGCGATCAAAACCAGTTCCAGCATGATGCTGACTTATTAAGCATGCTGAAAATTAAGAGACCGCCACTGACAGGACTTCTTATTTGCATTGAAGCTGCGGATATAAGTCAAGGATGGGGATTAAGTGAAGCATTAAAGAGCCAATTGCCTATGATATGTAAGCAAATAAAAAAAATAATAATGGAATTCAGAGGTGATATCAATCATGCATGACAGCCTTTTACTTTACAAAATTGCAGCCAATTTACAGCGCATATGTGATGAAAACCATATGGGGAAAATTACTGAAGCAGTTATTCAAGTAAGCTATAACAGTCATATAGATAGCCGGGATTTGTATGAGCACCTGACAGAAATTATACCTAAGCTGGTGGACGACAGTACGATTATTACTGTAGAGAAAGCAGAGCTGGAGGATCAAACTGCAGTCATTTATATGCTAAAGGGTGATGGTATTGAAACGGAATAAGCATGCGCATGAACGATATCTCGTTGATATTCATGGAATTGTTCAAGGTGTAGGATTTAGACCTTTTGTATATCATAGTGCACGTGAGCTGAAATTATACGGATATGTAAGCAATATCGGAGGCAGCGTATTCATTGATGTAGAGGGAGAAACAGCAGAGCTTAAGCATTTTATTAATAAAATTGTGAAGACACCGCCGCCCTTGGCACAAATCGAAAGGATAAATATTAGAAAAGAGAGCATGAAAGGTTATCAACAATTTGACATCATAAAAAGCAGCGGAGAAAATGGAGATCTGCGTTTTATACCCAAGGATATGGCGATTTGTACCAACTGCAAGCAAGATATATTTGAAAGCACCAGCAGATGGGTTCATTATGAATTTACCAACTGTACAGATTGCGGACCAAGATACTCCATTATAGGAGAACTGCCTTATGACCGTTGCAGCACTTCCATGAAGAGCTTTGAAATGTGTCCAATCTGCAAGTCAGAGTATGAAAATCCTAATAGCAGAAGATTTCATGCACAGCCGGTATGTTGTCCGGACTGTGGACCGCAGTTGAAGCTGCTTGATTTTAAGGGGGAGGAAATTACTGCTGGAAATGCAGTAAAGGCGGCAGTTAAGCTTCTGAAGGAAGGGTTTATACTGGCGGTTAAAGGTGTTGGAGGCTTTCATTTGATGTGTGACGCTGAAAACCAACAGGCTGTTGCAAAATTGAGGAGCAGAAAAAAAAGACCTCATCGGCCTTTGGCAGTAATGGCTGTAGATGTGACAGCTATTGAACATCAGTGCATGTTGAGTGATAAAGAAAGACAGCTGATAACCTCAAGTCAAAGTCCCATCGTCCTGTTGAAAAAGAAAAGAACCTGCAGCCTACCGGATATCATTGCTCTGGACAATGATAAGCTGGGGATGCTGCTGCCTTATACACCTTTGCATATGCTCATGTTTGCTGAAGGCTTAAAGTATTTGGTTGCAACCAGCGCAAATATAAGCGGTATGCCTATAGAATATGAAAACCATAAGGCAGTAAAGGGTCTTTCGGATGTTGTCGACTATTTTCTGCTGCATAACAGGGAAATAAAAATCCCCATAGATGACGCTGTAGCAAAGGTTTTTGAAGAGAGAGAAATTGTATCAAGAGTAGGACGGGGTTATGCTCCACTGCCCATAAATATAGGTACGCAGCATCAGCTAATAGCCTTGGGTGCTGAACAAAAAAGCGCCATCTGTCTTTCAAAAAACGGTTATGCACATCTAAGTCAGTATTTAGGAGATATCAAAAGCCCCGAGGCTTATGAGAATTATAAGAAGATATTAGATCACCTGATACAGCTTTTAAGAGTAAAGCCACAAGCCTATGTGCATGATATGCATCCGAATTATCTATCCACTCAATATGCCATGGAACAGCAAGGTCAAAAGCTTGCCATACAGCATCACTTTGCACATATGGCAAGCTGCATTGCGGAGCATAAGCTGAACAAGCCTGTAATTGGAGTGATTTATGATGGCACAGGCTTCGGTGAGGACGGTAAAATTTGGGGTGGAGAAATTTTAGTTGGAAATCTTGAGGGCGTCATAAGAGCCGGACATCTCAAATACTGCGCCATTCAAGGCGGAGATAAGGCAGTAGAAGAGCCCTGGAGATCAGCCGTCAGCTATCTGCATAAACTTGGAGACTTCGGTTTAGAGGGAATTGCAGGAATAGGCAGTTGGAATAAAGGGACTGTTGATGCTGCACTTAAAGCTGGGCTGAACTGCTTTGAAAGCTCCAGTATGGGAAGATTGTTTGATTGTGTTTCGGCATTGCTGGGCTTATGCAGCACAATAACCTATGATGCGCAGGCGGCTATTATGCTGGAGTGTATTGCAGATAAGAAAGTAGAGTCCTGCTATGAATATGAAATATATCAGGATAAGGATGGTATATTAATAGGCTATCAAGAAATTATTAAAGCAATCCTGACTGATCTGCGGAAGGGAACCGGAATATCGGAGATATCGTGCAGATTTCACAATACTATAGCTGCTGCTACCGCTGATGCGGTTGTGGAGGTCGGAAAAATACACAGTGTGAGAGAAGCTGTATTAAGCGGGGGCTGCTTTGAGAACCTGCTATTATTGGAGCGAGTGATTAAGAGGCTGGAAGGTAATGGTTTTACAGTATATTTCAACGAAAAGCTGCCCTGCAATGATGGCGGTATTTCCTTTGGTCAGCTGGCAGCGGCAGATAGAATCATGGGGGGGTGAGTTTATGTGTCTTGCAGTTCCGGCAAGGGTGATCAGTATAGAAGGTGCCTTTGCAGTGGTCGATATGATGGGCTTTCAAAGTTCGGCTTACATAGATTTCATTGAGTCAGCCTCCGTTGGAGATTATGTGCTGATCCATGCAGGCTGTGCTATTGAAAGAATTGATGAGGAAGCTTTTGATTGTTACAATACGCTATGCAAAGAACTTTCGGAGGTATAGGCTTTGTGCAGTTTTGTTTTGAAGGATATTGTAGATGTCATAAATAAAAGGGTCAGTCAGGAGATCAGAATTATGGAGGTGTGTGGAACACATACACAAGCTATTGCAAGGGCAGGTTTAAGCAATGTGTTGGATCCTCGGATAGAGCTTGTTTCAGGTCCGGGCTGTCCTGTTTGTGTAACGACGGAAGATTATATAGATGCTGCAATAGAACTGCTTCAACAGCCCAATGTGCTCATAGCTACCTTTGGAGATATGATTAGAGTGAAGGGCAGCAGTAAGAGTCTGGAAGATTGTATGGAAATGAAGAACAGAATCAAGGTGGTATATTCGCCATTTTGTGTATTGGATATTGCGGAAGAAAATCCTGCCAAGCAGACTGTTTTTCTTGCAATAGGCTTTGAAACCACGGCTCCTTTGATTGCAGCCATAGTCAAGCTGGCACTTCAAAAGGGGATTAAGAACCTCTTTTTTTTAATGGGATTAAAGCAGATGCCTACTGTTTTGGAAAAGGTCTTATCGGCTAAGGATAATAGGCTGGATGCCTTGATTTGTCCCGGTCATGTTTCTGTCATTATGGGCTCAGAGTATTTCAGATTTGTATCTGACAAATACAATATGCCTGCTGTAATCAGCGGCTTTGAATATGAAGACATTGCTGCAGCCATATATTACTTATGTGAAGAGGCAAATAAGGGTGGAAACAGTTTTGCCAATCTTTATCCTAAATGTGTTAAACCTGAGGGGAATACAGTGGCTAAGGAGCTGCTTTCAGAGGTATTTGTGAGCAAGGAGGGCTATTGGAGGGGAATCGGGATGATTGAAGCCTCTGAGTATGCCTTAAAGAAAGAATTTTTGGCTTTTGATGCAGTAAGAAACTTTGACATAGAGATCAAGAATACAAAGGTTTTGGACAGTTGTCTATGCGGAGCTATCATTATAGGCAGCAAGAATCCCTTTCAATGCGGCTTATTTAGTAAAATCTGCTCACCGGAAGACCCAAAAGGACCATGCATGGTTTCCTCAGAGGGAGCTTGTGCTATTTATTATAAATATAAGAGGGGGAATTTGGCATGAGCAATCCTATAAAGCTGCAGCACGGCTGTGGAGGAAAACCAACCTCAAAGCTGATAGAAGAGGTGTTTTATAAAAGCTTTGATAATCAAATCTTGTTGGAGAAATGCGACTCTGCTTTGCTGCAATTCAGTCAGCAAAAGCTTGCCTTTACCACAGATTCCTTTATAATCAAGCCTTTGTTTTTTCAAGGAGGCGATATAGGAAAGCTTGCAATTTGCGGTACAGTAAATGATTTAGCTGTTTGTGGAGCAAGGCCTTTATACTTGAGCTGCGGCTTCATCATAGAAGAGGGCTTTGAAATAGAAAGCTTGAAAAAGATAGCAGAGTCTATGGGCAAAACAGCAGAAGAACTTGGCGTAAAAATAGTAACCGGAGATACAAAGGTTGTAGAAAAAGGCAATGCCGATGGAATCTACATCAATACATCAGGAATAGGTGCCATTATAAACGATTACACCCATAAGCAAATAGAAGATGGGGATGCGATCATTGTTTCAGGAGGGATAGGGGAGCATGGCACCTTGGTAGCGCTAAACAGATATAATATAAATTTCAATTCAAAGCTGCAGAGCGATTGTGCATCTATATTTCATATAGTACAGCACTTACAAAGCCATTTTGAGCACATTAAATTAATGAAGGATCCAACCAGGGGAGGTGTAGCAACCATCATCAATGAGATGGCAGCTGCTGCACATATAGGGGCAAGGATATTGGATAAGCAGCTGCCGGTGAAGGATGAAGTGAAGGCTGTATGCAGCATGTTGGGCATGGAGCCACTATATCTTGCATGTGAGGGCAGACTTCTGCTTGTTGTAGCGGGTGATAAGGCCGAAGAAATATTGCATACTATGAGGATGCTGGAATGCTGCAGGGAGGCTGAAATAGTTGGATATTTTGAGGTAAATAACAGCCAATTGGTATATATAGAAAATGAATTTGGCAGTAAAAGAATTGTTCCGGCATTAGAAGGAGATTTACTCCCAAGGATTTGTTGAAAATTGAGTTTTGCTGAAACTTTTTTATTATTTTCCCGTCTAATAAGCAGACATTTTAATGGGAGGCTGGTACATATGAAAGATAGCAAGAGGCAGTTTGCAGTAATACTAATACTTATGCTGGCTTTGTTTA
>JARBUB010000122.1 GCA_029239905.1 Clostridia bacterium | reverse complement strand
AAATCCTGGTGCAGTAGATGAAATAGTTAACTTCGGTGACTTCTGGAATGAAGAGGGCTTTGCAGTTGAGCGGGATACAATATTAAGTCTTAATAAAGACGTTAAGTCATTGTTTAACAGCTCCTATCACTATTTGTTGTCGGCTAAAGAAATGCAGGATGATATAGAGAGCGCTGCAGAAGAAGCGGTTGATAAGGTGAAGTCTAATAAGATATTGTTGGATTTGAAAGCGGAGCTTACAGACAATCTTGAAGCTGCAGGGGAGGCCGGCAAGGAGAGACACCTGTTTGACAGTGCAATTACACCTGACGGTTTGATGGACTATATAGATACCCTGATAAAGGACGATTACAAGTGCTATTTCTTTGAAGGGCTGCATACAAAGGGCATTAGTGAGATTTTAAATATACTGGCAAAAGAATATTTGCTGAAGGGCTATGATGTAGAGATTTATCATCAACCGCTGAATCCCGATAGAATTCAGACTGTGCTGGTAGAAGAATTAGGTCTTGCTTTTACAGTTAATTATAAGATGAAGAAAAAATCTTATAAATTAGTTGATCTTGATGAAGTAATAATTCCTGAGAAGCTTGAAGGAAAGAAAGATTTAATAGCAAAAGATTCTGAAATGAAGAATATGCTGCTTCAAGAAGCCTATAAGCGAGTTTATATGGCCAAGAAAAAGCATGATGATATGGAAAAGAGCTATGTTCCGAATATGGATTTTGCAGCGGTTACAGAGTTTAGAAAGAAATTCATAGAGAGATTAAAGAAGTATTTATAATAAGTATATAAAGTGCCTATAGCAAGCTGAATATTTGCTATAGGCACTTTTTCGATTTTCTATATTGTAAGAATTTTTATGACTTCGCATACTTTTTTTTATGATAATGGGAGTAATTAGTAATATTATATAATTACAGCAAAACGCTGTAGGGAATTAGCTTATATGCGGCAGTATTTATACTGTGCGGTGCATTTGATCCATGATCCTATGTATGCCTAAGCAATCCCACAAGAACTGATGTGTAGAAGGTTCGATTCCTTCCTCAAACTAAAGGGTTTGTGTAGCTCATTTGGTAGAGTAATCAGCAATGGAAACGCTTTACGGCGTGGGGTTCAACTCCCCTGATTGTTACCCTGTTAAGGTAACTCCTAAATTGGTGGCTGTTTTAGGATTTCTAGTCTGGTAGAATTTTTATTCTGCCGTGACGGGTAAGACCTGACCCTGTGTATCAAAGGATACCGTATGTTTGGTAGAGATACCAATTTTTATATTATCCCAGAGGTGCGAGCCTTCCGGTTGATGTAAGGCATGCTCAATTTGTGCCCGTCAGGTTTTATTGCAGAATTCCTAGACAGCCAGCTCGTAATAAGGCACTAACTAGTGCTTAATATAATAAAGAGGTGAGTTTTATGAAGTACATAGTAAATACACATGAAGTTGGATTGTTATTTAAGAATAACAGCTTTATCAAGGCACTGCCTGCAAATACTTATAGAGTGATGCCCTTTACAAACAAATGCATCATTTCTGTAGGAATGACTGGCAAACTCGAAACTCCCTATGAGCTTTCTTTATTGCTTAAGGATAAGACTTTGGCTGGAATGTTGGATGTAATCAATTTGAAGGACAATGAGATCGCATTGCACTATGTTGATGGAAACTTTTGCGATATACTTACTTTTGGTTCTCATGCATATTTCAATACGATAAAGAAGCATACTTTTGTTGTTTTGGATACCAATAGTCCTTTTCTGCCTACAGATGTTGATCTTAATGCATTCAATAAAGAGTATTTTAGAAGAGAAGGCTACAAGTATATTAACGCATATGCAGTACCTGTAGGCAAAATGGGTATATTGACTGTAAATGGTGAATTTATCAAGACATTATCAGCTGGAAATCACTATTTTCTCAAGGGTATCAATACTGTAGAAGTAAAGCTGGTGGATATAAGAAAGAACCTGCTTGAGATATCAGGACAGGAATTGCTGTCAGAGGATAAGGTTACTCTTCGTATGAACTTCATATGTCAATATAAAGTAACAGACCCTATAAAGGTAGCCTTGGAATTCGATAATTTTGAGCAGCAGCTTTATACAACCATGCAGCTTGCTTTAAGGGAGTTTGTTGCCACTAAGAAGCTTGACGAGCTTCTTGCACAAAAGCATGAAATAGGAAGCATTATATTAACCTCAGTAAAGCATAAGCAAGAGCAGTTTGGTGTTGAGCTTATGGAAGCGGGGGTTAAGGATATTATCCTGCCAGGAGACATAAAAGAAATATTAAATACTGTACTGATTGCTGAGAAAAAGGCTTTCGCAAATGTCATCACCAGAAGAGAAGAAACTGCTTCCACCAGAAGCTTATTGAATACAGCCAAACTGATGGAGGAAAACAAGACCTTGTATAAGCTGAAGGAGCTTGAGTATTTGGAGCGCATCTGCGACAAGGTAGGCAACATATCGCTTTCATCCAGCTCAGGCATACTGGACCAATTAAGCCAATTAGTGTCTATGGATAAATAGCAAATAGCCGTAGGATTTAATCCTTCGGCTATTTTAGGATTTCATATTGTTTCCTGACTCTCAGTATGAACTTTGCTTTAAATTCCTTTGGACCTAGTATTTTAATGGCCGGTCCATAAGAAAGCAATTGTATCAGAAGCTCCTGTTCATCATCATCACTATAATATAGCTTAATCGTACATTTGCCGGTTTCCTCGTTGAAGCTGGATATTCTCTCATAGTTTGATAGGCCTATGAACACTCTTTCAAAGCCATTTCGAAAATCATAAACTTCTATCTCGATTGGTTCAGACTTCCGCTTCGCAGCAATAAAACCTTCGAAGTTCTCATTATAGGATTGATTAGGCATAGTGATAGACAATATTCTAGCAAGGTTAAGCTTTACATAGCCATTTCCTCTCTCGTTATAGATGCTGACACCACAGAGGCGGAACTTATCATCTCTAATTCCATACTCTAATTTATAAGGCATCAGCTTCATTGTCTTGCGCTCTCCCCTGGAGTTGTTAAAGACTATTATCAAGGCTTTTTTCTGTTTTATTGCAGAAAGGATCTTTTTAAAATTACCAATATAGTTTGGGTCAGAATAATTATCACTGTCTGCAGCAGTTTCTCTATGCAAAATATCATCTACATTAAAAAGTGGTGGTATATCTGCTAATGCATCATTAAGTTCTTTTATCATATTATCATCGAGAAACAGACAAATCTTTTTATCAGACAATATGCTTTTTAAGAAGCCCTTCTGAAGGTTAGTAAGATACTTTACAGGACTTGATTTTAGTATGGAAGAGTAGCCTGAATCTGATGCTTTCAACAAGTTATATCCGGTCCCGCTTCGTGATATAGCATCAGGAGTAAAGTATAGATTGCTCTCGGAAAAGCCGTATTGTGATACGATATTGTTGATATTTCTCAGTGTTGTTTCCGCTTCTCCTGCTTCAGACAATATCTTCTCGAGCATAAAGTAGTATAAGCCATATATTTCGTTATACATATTATTCATAAAACACCTGCTATACAATTAATCAATATTTGTTTCAGAATACAATGATGCCATTGAATTAATGTCCCTCTTGAATTGTGAAATTACATGATTTTCAGTTCCTTCTAGCTTTACAATCCTTCCGATAAAAGTTCTAAGCCAAGGAACCATTTCTAAAGTATCAGCGACATCAATGCTGTACTCAAAAAGATTCGTATCTATTTTGGCAACAGTACCATGTTTGCCTTCCCTCCTAATCCTCTCTAGCATAAATTGTTCAGTTGCTTCATCAATGCTCAGAAGCATTTTGACATGATTAAGCTGTTCGGAACTTTGATGTGTTATTGAGAATGAATTTTTTATTCGAAGTAAGTAGTCTGCACAAACATTGTCGTAATCAGAATAAACAGCGCCATGTGCCGCTTCTTTTACATAGTCAAGACGTATGGTGGAAAACTTCTTGTTTCTTAAGCTATAGATTGCAATATATCTTCTGCCTGTCTTTGTATTGACCAATATCTTAAGGGGTAGAAAGTTGGTCTCTCTATTCATATTACGCGTACTACTAGCCATAGTAGCTGTAACAGCCTGCTTATTATTGATAGCACTGAGGATTCGAAGCAAAATATCATCATCCAGTATCTGCGAGAAGAATATTTGCCTATAAATAAAAGGACTATCCTGCGTATTGTTAATTGAATGTCCTAAAAACCCTGCCGGCAATATGTTTTTATAAAAGGATAATGCAAGATCCAGGTTTTCTCTTGTTTCAGGATTGATTTTAAGAAGCGGATTCGGTGCCAAAGCGTAGTACAAGGTTTTGCCATGCTTTGCCGCTTCAAGAATACCAAGCTTTGTATATTCATTGAGCTTATTGCGGATTGTCATTAAATCTATAGGATCTTCGTTATTAGATTCTGTAATATAGTTCTCGCTAATTATTTCCGCTATTTCAGTAACATTTAAGCGCTCATGGGTTGATAAAATATCAAGAATTACAAAGTGAAGGAAACAATCATTCTTAGTGAAGGATTTGGTTTGCCATACTTTAAATAGCGGATTGGATGACTTGGCAGTAGTGTTTGAAGAAATTGAGATTGTTTTGCCTCTGCTGTCCTGATTTTTTGCAATCAGCTCACTTAGATAACTCTCAATTCTTCTGCGTTCATTATCATAGCTTCGAGGTGAAAGTCTGGTATAATCGTTTCTTGTTTTGAAGCCATAAATCAAGAAGTCTCTTGTAAAATCTCGGATCTTTTCAAAATTCTTTATAAGCTCAGAGTAGCCTGCCATAGTATCACCTCCACATATATTATAGCATCTGTAGATTTCTTTTCACATACAAGCATTGCGCACATTTTTTTTAAAGATGTGACAAATGGAGTTAGATATAATAATATTACAATAATCAAGGAGATGATAATATGTTTGAAATCAGAGATTTGGAAGAACAAAATATCCTGTAAAGGTATGGCTATCTGACAGGAGTGAAATAGAAGAGGGATGCCTGGAGCAAATACACAATCTATCTAAGCTGCCGTTCTTGCATAAGTGGGTAGCGCTAATGCCGGACGTTCATACAGGCAAGGGCATGCCTATTGGTGGGGTGATAGCCACTGATGGTGTCATTATCCCAAATGCAGTGGGTGCAGATATAGGTTGTGGGATGGCGTTCCTTCAGACAAACATAGAAGCAAAGCTTATTACAGATACAATGACAAAGTCAGGAAGCCTGCTGCAGTGTATAATAGGTGACATTCTTAGAAATATCCCTGTGGGCTTTACTCATCATAATAAAAAGCAAGACTGTAAGGCAGTAGATGATGCGCTTGATAACATTGAACAATTCAAGTTTGCAGAAAGTATGATAAAAGAAATAGAAGATGGATATTATCAGGTTGGAACTCTTGGAGGAGGAAACCATTTTATAGAACTGCAGACAGATGATGAAGGCTATATTTGTATCATGCTTCACTCAGGAAGCAGGCATTTAGGAAGTAAGATCTGCGACTACTTCCATGGGGTTGCCAGGGAATTGAATGCTAAAGAGAATTCTCCAGTACCAGACAACTACAGATTAGCTTATCTACCGGTTGATTCGGAAGCGGGGCAGGCATATATAAATTATATGAATATGGCATTGGACTTTGCTTATGAAAATAGAGCAAGAATGATAGAGAAGGTTAAAGAAATATTCACTAGATGGTGCGAAAGAAACTTTGAAATTACACCAGAGTACTCCAATTTGATTAACTGTCATCATAACTATGCCGCTCTTGAAAACCACTATGGCAAGGATGTTTGGGTACACCGTAAGGGTGCCATAAGAGCAGGTGCGGATGAGATGGGAATCATACCTGGGGCTATGGGGTCATACAGCTATATTGTATCCGGTAAAGGAAATGAAGAGAGCTTCAACTCTTGTTCACACGGAGCGGGAAGACGTTTGTCCAGGACCAAGGCTAAGGAGACATATTCTGTAGAGGAAGTTATTATTGATCTTAAGGAAGCGGGCGTGGTTCTGGGTAAAAATAAGAAGTCTGACGTAGCAGAAGAATCTCGCTTCGCATACAAGGATATAGAAACTGTTATAGTAAATGAAAGTGATCTTATTACTGTTGTTAAGAGACTTAAGACTCTTGGAGTGGTAAAGGGGTAAGGAAGTGAGAGTTTTGTATTAATTTAACTCAATTTTAGCTTCATCAAGAATGGATTTTATATTTAAGACTAAAAGCAAATCATCTGCGAAATTAATTCTGCAAATGATTTGCTTTTATTTATAAGTCTGTAGTTCTAAGTCTAGCACAATGAACTGTTAATAAAGTTACGTCTATATTAATAATTTAAATTTTATAGTTTCATGTTTTAGTATAAATTCACATTGTCTACATATACTGATACTAGAATAGTTGTCACAAATATTGACAAAATAATTCTAATAAAGTATATTGGAGGTGAAGGTAGGTGACGGATATGGAATTGATACAAGAACTTGAAAAGACATATGGCTATAATGAACCTATTTTATTAAATGAAATTAATATAGCTGATATGAACGAAGTGTATATTAGGCAGGTGTTTACTAGGTTGGTAAATAGAGGGAAATTAAAACGCTTTGGGCAAGGTGTTTATTATATTCCAAAGATGACACCACTTGGAATGTCCAAACTTAGTGCAAAAAAAGTATATGAAAAGAAATACATCTCTGATAAGAGGAATGCTTATGGCTTTTATGCAGGGTTAACCCTTGAGAACGCAATAGGAATAACTACACAAGTGCCGAATATTGTGGAAATAGTAACAAATAATGAGGGCTCAAGACTCAGAGAAGTAATGATAGGTAATCAAAAGGTTAGAGTACGCAAATCAAGTGTGAAAATCACAGAGCAAAATGTAAGAGTACTGCAGTTTCTTGATTTAATGAATCGCATCAATTTAAAGGATATGTCCGAGGAGTCAAAAGATAAACTAAAAAGTTTCGTGAGCGAGCAGAAACTTAAGCGTGAGGAAGTCTTTCAATATATAAGGAAGTTTCCTGCACGTACAGCAAAAAATGTAATTGAAAGCGGGGTTATTAATGAACTTACATAAAGATAAAGAATTATTTGAGCAGATTATTGGAATGGCAGCAGAAGAAATGAATATTAATGAGGGCATTATAGAAAAGGACTATTTTGTCACTTATATTCTAGAAGAACTGCTGGTAAGAGAACCATCCATCATATTTAAGGGCGGAACTTCACTATCCAAGTGCTATAAGTTAATAGAACGTTTTTCAGAAGATATTGATTTAAATTATGATAATGGTACGGATAAACTGACTGAAGGAATGAGAAAGAAATTTAATCAGATAATTATTGAAGTGATAGAGAAATGCGGCATGGAGTTAGGTAACAGGGAGGAAATCCGCAGTCGTAGGGAATTTAATAAATTTGTGATTAATTATGATTCAGAATATGCTATCCAATCTTTGAAACCTCATCTTATTGTGGAAACCGCAATATCCATCCGCTCATTTCCAACAGAATTATTAGATGCAGATTGTTATATTTATCAGTTTTTAAAGAAACGTAAATTAGAAGATATGATAACACAGTACCGGCTAGAGCCCTTTAAGGTTAAAGTGCAGACTTTGGAAAGAACCTTTGTGGATAAGGTATTTGCTGTTTGTGACTACTATTTAAGTGGAAATCTAAAAGAACATTCAAGACATTTGTATGATTTATACAAGTTGTATCCAAAAGTAAAAAAAGATGAGAACTTGACGAATCTCATTGAAGAAGTCCGTGAGGTTAGAAGTAGAAATAAAATGTGTCTGTCAGCCCAAGATGGATGCTCAGTAAATAGCATATTGAGCGAAATCGTTGAGAAGGATTTCTATAAGAAGGATTATGAGGAAATTACGAGTGATTTATTGTTTGAAGATGTTAACTACAATCAGGTAATAGATAATCTGCAACAAATAATAAATATGGAGATATTCTAAAGAAGATGCACCTTGTCAAGCCATAGAGCATAACTTGTTTGAGGTGATGCAGCAGAGGAGTTGCGCTTTGCTTATAAAGATATTGAGATAGTTATTGCAAATGAAGGAGAACTTATTACTATAGTTAAGAGGTTTTAGACTTTGGGCGTGTAAAATTACGCACTGGGATAATATAATAATCAGCCCCTAAGAATGCAACGTTGTATTCTTAGGGGCTTTTATGTGGAAGCACCATCGGAACCCCTGCAGCATTTGCCATATTTATTGCTCAATGTTTTTTCACATCTACCGAATTCGCTATACAATTAAAAACATTGTTAATTTTCAGACTACTTATATGTGGTTATATAATTTAATCATGATATCAGTGATATATCACCTTAATACCAGGTCCTAAATTATCAAATCTACGAAAGAATAATATCTAGTAAATTTCATATTTTATTCTCCAAGCCAAATGAATGATTATACGATCTAAAATTCCAATAAGACAAAAGGCAATATAAATACATAGAATCTTATGCGTGACAGTTGAACTTTGAAAATCTAATGTTTATCATCATAAAGCTGCAACAATATAAATTATTGTAACTTTGATATCGTAGGGGTAGTCTTTGTATTCTGCGTAGTTTTCAGTCTTCTAAAGACTATTTTTGCATGTGATTTAATCAATGAAAAAGGGGTGAGTGATGTGAAAGTGATAAAATGGCTGGATGAGCATTTTGAGGAAACCATACTTGTTGTACTTCTAATAGTGATAGCTACTGTTATGCTGTTGCAGATTTTTATGAGGTACATAGTGAATTCATCTCTGCCATGGCCTGAGGAATTTGCACGCTATTGTTATATCTGGACGGCGTTCTTTAGCGTGGGAC
>JARBUB010000121.1 GCA_029239905.1 Clostridia bacterium | reverse complement strand
TACCTTATACTAGCTTTGAGGCTACCAATTGGGGTTTAGGAGCTAAAGATGGATATACTCAAGTGAACGAAAATTACGGAGTAAGTGGGGAAATATGGCACACTATGTACGATAATATCGAGTACATAGATAAAACCTTTCCAGGGCGATGTGATTCACATCTATATACTATTGTAAGTATTTTAAAAGAAATATTAACAAAATATCAATAATAACAAAAAGGCACAGTAATATGTGCCTTTTGTTATTAAACCATTTGATTTAATTTCTCAACAATCCTTATGTTTTCAATCATCATTTCTTCAGTTAGCCTTTGGTTTGAGGGGTCCGACAGATTAGTCATAATCTCGCTATAAGATTGAATACCCATCTCTTCACCAGCAACAGCGGATTTTATCATATTATTGTCGATATACTTTTTTGGAGCAACTTTATTCTTAATTTCTGCCATGACACCAATCGTACCGGAAGTATTTACAGGATTTCCACCTAACTGCTCTATTCTCTCGGAGAGCTGCATGGCATGAAACTGATGTTGTTGCTGTATGCCCATCAGACTTTTCTTAGTGTCTTGGTCTTTAGCATCCTGAATGTAATGATCAAAGCTTTCAATTGCCATGTGTTCACCCTTTAAGGCTGTGTTCAATTCTTTTATATCATTATTGTTCATAAAAACTCCTTTCTTTATGTTTTGCACTAAACATTTTACATTAAATCAAATAGTGCAAAACATTTTCCTCTGTTCATATGCTGCGAAAAATACATCTTTGATAGCACAAAATTAGATGCTTCTACTTATTTTGTATATGATAAATCTTTTTCGCAACATATATAGATATGTATTTCTATAACTTCTTTTCAATATTAGTCTTTCAATTATGTCGGCTTTCATTCATCGGATTTATTGAATATCTGAGGCGAAATGATGCTTACATCGGCAAATTATGATAATATTAAGTATGTATACAAAAACTGACAAGATTCTTGTGAATGCTTATTCTATCTATAAAATTTGAGTTGCAAAGGACGATTATGCCCTTGTTATGAGGTTTATAATATTAAGATACAAAGATAATTTTGCAATTAAATGTAACAGATATGTTGCGAAAAAGATTTCTCATATAAAATCAGTAGAAGCATCTGATTTTACATTATCAGAACTGTATTTTTCGCAACATATGGATTAAGGAAAATGTTTTACACAATTAAATCGAATGTAAAATGTTTAGTGTAAAACATATAGGAGGCAATTATGCTTTTCAGTAGTTTAATATTTTTATTTGTTTTTCTTCCATCAGTATTACTTTTATACTATATTTCTCCTAAAAAGCTAAAGAATTTTGTTCTGCTTGTTTTCAGCTTAGGCTTCTATGGATATGGTGAACCAAGAAGTCTTTTGGTTATGCTTTTTTCAATATCACTAAATTATGTGTTAGGTCTTTTAATAGATAGGTACAGAGGTAATAAGTCAAAGGCATATACAATATTAACACTGACGGTTTTGGGAAATCTAGGAGTTATAGGGTACTATAAATACACTGACTTTTTCATTGAAAATCTAAATTTCCTGTTTGGATTATCTACGCCCTTGCTTCATATCATAATGCCTATTGGAATTTCATTCTTTACCTTTCAAGGCATGAGTTATGTAATTGACGTTTATAGGGAGCAGGGTAAAGCTCAGAAAAATCCATTAAATGTTGCTTTGTACATAGCACTCTTTCCGCAGCTTATTGCTGGGCCAATTGTTAGATATGCGACTGTAGCGGAGCAAATCAATAAGCGCTTTGTTGATGTATATAAATTTTCCAGCGGCATTGAAAGATTCATTTTGGGGCTTAGTAAAAAGGTTCTTATTGCAAACAGTATGGGGCTTATTGCGGATCAGGTTTTTGCAGTCCAGACCTCTGAGTACTCAGTTTTATTATCTTGGATAGGTGTATTAGCTTATACGGCACAGATATATTTTGACTTCTCTGGGTATTCCGATATGGCTATCGGTTTGGGACGAATGTTTGGATTCGAGTTCTTAGAAAATTTCAATTATCCCTATATATCCAAGTCGATTACAGAGTTTTGGAGACGTTGGCATATATCCCTAAGCACCTGGTTCAGGGATTATGTTTATATTTCTATGGGTGGCAACAGAGTTAGCCAAGGAAAGCTCATAAGGAATATATTGTTGGTATGGCTGTTAACAGGTTTTTGGCATGGTGCCGCTTGGAATTTCATAGCATGGGGTTTATACTTTGGATTGCTTTTATTGCTGGAGAAGTTTGTAATAGGAAAGCATATTCAGAAATTATGGCAGCCATTGCAGCATCTATATGCATTATTGTTTATCGTGCTTGGCTGGGTGCTGTTTAGATCAGAAAGCTTAAGTTATGCATGGAACTACTATATTTCCATGTTTGGTTTGGCGGGACAGCCCTTAATAAGCAGTCAGGCACTATATTATATTGTAGAATATAAGTTTGAGTTTATGATAGCTATGATTGCGACTATGCCTATTTACCCAATGCTGCAAGCGAAACTTCAAAATAGTAGGTATGGATTATCCATAGGCTATATAAAATATTTAGTCCTTATAGGTTTGTTTGGACTTTGCATCATGTATTTAGTAAATTCCACTTTCAATCCATTCATTTATTTTAGGTTCTAAGGAGATAAGCGAGATGAAAAGGTTCGGAAAGATAATATTGATTATTATGTTTTTGGCAATAATTTTTATTATTCCAGTGATTACAAAGCTTGAGAAAAACTTAGAGATTTCGCAGTTTGAGAATAGAAGGTTAGCAGAAGTACCTGTGTTTACAATGGATAGCCTTCAAAATGGCGAGTATTTTAGCAAATGGGAAACCTATTTGTCCGATCATATCTACGGAAGAAATAATTGGATAAAAGGTTTTACATATATAAATATGACGATACTTGGTAAATCAAATATAAATAACATCGTTTTTGGCAAGGACGGTTTTTTGCTTCCCTATTTTGCTTACGATGAGAAATATGAGATCATCAACAGCGAGGAAAACCTTAGCAAGATGGCCAAGCAGCTTAAAGAGCTTCAGAATAAACTTGACCAAACGGGAGGTAAAGTATATTTTGTAGGGGTACCTAGTCAAGCCTCTTATCATAGAACGGATTATCCTACCCATCTTCAAAACAAGAGTCAGTTGATGAATAAAACAGAGAAGTTGATGTTTGGAAAGTTAGACCAGCTAGGGGTGCCATATATTAATATGAATGACGTATTTCATAGGACTCAGGGTGTAGAATATTATTATAAAACGGACCATCATTATAACTTTGAAGGAGCATATGCTACTTATTATGAAATAATAAAAACCATACAACAAAAAGATAATTACAAAATCAACGCTCCTTTTGAAAAGACAGACCTTGATATTGTAACACTGTCTAATCCTTTTGGAGGCTCGAGGAACAGGCAAGTTTACTATATGTTTCCTACAAAGGAGCAAATCAAAATTGCATATCCTAAGAATAAAATACTTTATGAAAAGTTTAATAATGGTAAGCCAGACAATAGGCTTTATTATTTAAGCAAGAATGAATCAGCATTGATTAACTATAGCGTATATATGGGTGGTGATTGGGCAGAGACAGTTATAAGGACAAATAACAACAAGCTGCCAAATTTGCTGATATTTGGAGACTCCTTTAGCAATGCAATTGAACCACTGATTTATACGCACTTTAATGAAACAAGGATTTTGGATTTGAGATATTACAATAAAATGAGCTTATATGAGTATGTTGATGAATACAATCCTGATATAGTATTAATGGTTAGAGATGATTTAAATTATGGAAGTCTTGAAGGGAATGGGGACTTTAAAGGCGTAAATAGTAAGAAGTAGAATTATTTTTTTGATTTGGGGGATCGAGAATGAAGGTTGATATAAAATTAGGATATACCTATGCTATTCTTGCTGCATGTATTACACTGATTGCGGTATGCGTTATGCTAAATATTTCTTTGATATATGGATTTATAGCAGGTATATTGTTATGCTTCAGCATATTTATATATAAAGGCTCTAAGCCTGCCCAGTTGTTGGAGATGATGAAAAAGGGCTTATCTGAATGCAAGATATTATATGCTTTAATACTTCTTATTGGAGTAACTGTATCTATCTGGATTGCTTCTGGGGTAGTACCCTCAATGATTTATTATGGATTTGAATATTTAAAGGAAATGAACTTTGTATTGGCGGCGTTTCTTATGATATCAATTTGTTCAATATTTATGGGTACTGCGGTCGGAACAGTTAGTACGATTGGAATAGCAATTCTTGGTATCGGTGGGGGCTTGGGAATACCTACTCCTGTGCTTCTGGGAGCAGTGGTTTCCGGAGCATTTGTTGCTGATAAAATATCTCCTATTTCAGGTCTTATAAATCTTACCATTGCTACTGTGAACGTTGATTATAAGTCAATATTGAAATCTATGATGACAACTCTTATACCGACAATGCTTATATGTTCTATTGTCTATTATGTATTGGGCGTAAAATATAGCACGGGTTTGGATTTAACAAAGATTTCAGAGCTTCAGAATAGCTTGAAGGAGGGTTTTTTCATATCGCCATGGTTATTGCTTATGCCACTTTTGATTGTAATAATGTCTTCTCTTGGAGTTAAAATCATATATTCAATCTTAGCAGGTTTATCCGGTGGTGCAGTTATAACAGTAATATTACAGCATTTGAGTGTTGGTGAGATATCAAAAGCAATCATGTTTGGCTATCAAGCAGCTACGCCTTCGCAGCAGCTAAATGAGCTTTTGGTAAGCGGTGGAGTTGTTTCTATGATAGAAGTAGTTTTGATTGTCATGTGTGCAATCGCTCTAAGCAGTTTGCTTGAGGGTACGGGGCTAATAGAAAAGATCATGAGTAAGGTTATTGGTGCGACAAATAACGAGGGCAGCTTAATAATTAACACAGGAATTATCAGCAGCACATTGACAGTGGTTACCTGTGATCAAACAATGGGAATCGTTCTTACTGGCAGGTTGTTAAGGAGCAAGTATGATGAACTGAATTTAAACAGAGGAATTTTAGCCCGTACTATTTCTGATACAGGTACGATAATTGCTCCTCTTATGCCATGGAATATAAATGCATTGATTATAACTGTAATAGTAGGTTCGTCTGTAGCATATCAACAGTATGCAGTACTATGTTATATATCTCCGATAATCACATTGGCAGTGGGGCTATATTACAAATATAGAAAAAGGGGAATCTCAAATTAGGGGGTTAAGTAATGAGTGAGAATAGAAAAGCCTTAATTGCATATTTGGCAGTATGCTTTTTCTGGGGTTCAACCTATCTTGCAATAAGGGTAGGGGTGCAGGACTCTCCGCCGTTGTTATTTGCGGGTATCAGATTTATTATTGCTGGAGCTCTTATGCTTAGCTTCTGTAAGCTTAAGGGATATACACTGCCTAGGGAAAAGACTGATATAACCAATATGGCAATTACAGGGTTGTTGATGCTTTTATGCGGTAATGGATTGGTAGTTTTTGCGGAGCAATGGGTGAGCTCAGGAATCGCTTCACTAATCATCGCTACTGTCCCGTTATTTATGGCTATCATAGAGTTTTTCTTTTTACGGACTGTAAAAATGGATATGAAGGCAATAAGCGGATTACTGCTTGGATTTGGAGGCGTTGCGTATCTGGTCTTGGGGAATTCTGAAACGGCTGCCATAGATTTAAAGGGTCTGGTGGTTTTAATGTTAGCAAGTCTCTTTTGGGCGGCAGGATCGGTATATTCTAAGTTAATAAAATTTAAGGGGCATATATTTGCAAATATTGGAACGCAAATGTTTGCAGGAGGCATAGGGCTTGTATTGGTTTCACTTATAAAAGGTGAGTTTTCTGAGCTTCATTTTACACAAAGTTCACTTCTGGCCTTATTGTATCTTATCGTATTTGGTTCCTTTGTGGGTTACAGCTGCTATATATATATTCTACAAAAGTGGCCCGCGGCAAAGGCTGGGACCTATGCTTATGTAAATCCTATAGTGGCTATTATACTGGGTGCTTTGCTGCTTAGAGAGCAAATTAGCATATCGGTAGTAGTGTCAATGGTAGTAGTAATACTGGGAATTATTTTGGTGCAAAGCTCTAAATCAGAAAATATTGATAGATAAGTTGCGAAAAAGATTTATCAAATACAAAATCAGTAGGAGTATCCGATTTTGTATTATCAAAGATGTATTTTTCGCAACTTATAAACAGAGGGAAATGTTTTGCACCATTTGATTAAATGAAAATGTTTGGTGCAAAACATATTATAAGTCGCGAAAAAGATATATCAAATACAAAATCAGTAGGAGTATCCGATTTTGTATTATCAAAGATGTATTTTTCACAACATATGGATTAAGGAAAATGTTTTGCACTTTCTGATTTAATATAAAATGTTTCGTACAAAACATATAGATTAAAGAAAAGTAGAGAAATCTACTTTTTTTTATACAACTCGATAAAATTTGACATATCTTACAGTTGTTATACAATAGAAATGGTAAGTTTTTTTGTTTTTAGGGGTGATATTGTGGGAATAACAACTAGCTACACAATTTTGATAGTGGATGATAATGAAAACAATCTTTTTTCCCTGAAGAGTTTAATTGAGGAGTACATTGATGCTCGTGTCATAAAAGCTGATTGTGGGCCAAAGGCGCTGCAGGAGCTCTCGAAAAATGACATCGACTTAATTATTCTTGATATACAAATGGAAGACATGGATGGCTTTGAAATAGCATCCCTTATTAAGCAGAGAAAAAAAACCAGGGATATACCTATTGTTTTCTTGACTGCTTCATTTACCAATGAAGAATTTAGGCAAAGAGGCTTTGAAATTGGGGCGGCGGATTATCTCACTAAGCCAATCGACGAGTATCAGTTAATTAATAGAATCAATGTTTATCTAAGGATTATTGAGAAGGAAAGAAATCTCAATTTAGAGCTAGAGCAGAAGGTTAGAGAACAGACCATGGAGCTTCGTATTGCAAAGGAAGCCGCTGAGGCAGCCAATGAAGCAAAAAGTATGTTTCTTGCTAATATTTCTCACGAATTACGAACTCCTTTGAACATTATCATGAGCATAAATCAGATGCTTAGGTTATATCTCAATAAGAATGAGTTAGATAAAGGGCAGGTAGAAAAAAAGGTAAATATGCAGGTGCAGAACTGCTATAGACTTTTAAGATTAGTTAACAATCTGATTGATATAACTAAAATGGACTCCGGACATTTTGAACTCATAAAAAGAAAGGGCAATATTGTTCAAATTGTGGAGTGTATTACCATGAGTGTAGTGGAATACATAGAAGATAAGGGAATTGGCTTGGTTTTCGATACCGATGTGGAAGAATCTACACTGTATTTTGATCCGGATGCAATAGAACGGATTGTGTTGAACCTGCTTTCAAATGCAATAAAATATACGCCCTCGGGAGGCTGTATATTTGTAAATATCCAAAGCATTGAAGATGGAGTTGTAATTTCTATTAAAGATACCGG
Source organism: Clostridia bacterium (assembly GCA_029239905.1). GTDB lineage: Bacteria > Bacillota > Clostridia > Lutisporales > Lutisporaceae > GWB2-37-7. The sequence continues at coordinate 895 of JARBUB010000121.1, read as the reverse complement.
GGCTGGAATTGATCAGGAAAAGATTGATGTAATATTTGAACGCTTTAAACAAGTGGACGAGCTATTGACTAGAAGACATGAAGGCAGCGGGATAGGTTTAAGCCTTGTGAAATCATTAATTCAGATGCATGGCGGCAGTATAGAGGTACACAGCGAGGAGCAGAAGGGTACAGAGTTTATCGTTATGCTGCCTGCAGGAAATGAGGATGAATCAGCAAAGCATTATATCAGCTCTGTTTATGATGATAAACAAAGATTAGTAGAGAAAATAAATATTGAGTTTTCGGATATATATTTTTAGCGAGTTATAGGGGGGGGCTACGATGAAGCACATTAGTATAAGGGTGAGACTTATAGCTATGTTCGTTATATTCATTACGGTATTTACTTGTTTCAGCTTATTTACAATTGTGAGAATCAGGGAGTTGGAACATGTAAATAAAAGTATATATGAGGATTGGCTGCTACAAGGTATTTCTAGGGAGGACAAGCAATTGTCTGGTAAGTTTAGCCAAAGTGTGAATGCAGAAGCCGCACAACTGATAAATCAAGCCAATGGTATTAAAGGCGATTTAGAAAAGCTTTTAGTTCTAATTAATATAGGATTGATTGCATTTTTATCTATCTTTTTTGGCTTGGTAATAAGAAGTATTATGAAGTCAATACATATGCTTCAGCACACTATGAATGAAAGTGCTGTAACTGGGATGCTCATGGATGCAACCCTAGAGGGAAATAAGGAGATTTCAGATATAGCAAAATCCTACAATACATTAATTCAAAATCTAAGGAATCAGTTTTGGCTGAAGGACGGACAAAACTCGCTTAACCAGGAAATTGCTGCATCCTCCAGCTTGAGGGATATGACGCAGCGGTCATTAAACTTTTTAGCTAA
>JARBUB010000120.1 GCA_029239905.1 Clostridia bacterium | reverse complement strand
GCGCTCCCTAAGATAGTCGCAGTGGAAAAAACTGAAGCCTGTCTTAGGGGGCATTTTATTGAAATTAAACTGAGGTACTGCTATTTTGGAATTGTTATTATGAATTTCATAAATATAATGGTGCTTTTGTCAAAAAATGTAGTATAATGTATTTGAAAAAGATTGTACAAATTGGGAAACTTATGTTTAAATATCCTTATTTGACAAAGAATAAGAAAAGGTATTAGCAAAAGTGAAGGAGGGGTATATTTGGCTAAAACCAAAACTAAGTTTGTTTGCGGAGAATGTGGTAATGAGTCACCTAAATGGTTAGGAAAGTGCCCTGAATGCAATAGATGGAATACCTTTGCTGAGGAGCTTGAACAAAGTATGGTGGGGCTCAGATTAACTGGAGATGGTAGTTCTGCAAAGCCTCTAGCATTAAAGGATATAGAGATTACAAACGAAAGTCGTTTAACTACAGGCCTGGATGAATTAAATATAGTTTTAGGTGGAGGACTGGTAAGCGGTTCTTTGGTTCTTCTAGGTGGGGATCCTGGAATAGGAAAGTCTACATTACTGCTTCAAATGTCAGAGAATTTGGGGCAGCTTGGTATGAAGGTTTTATATGTATCAGGAGAAGAATCTGCTTCACAAATTAAAATTAGAGCTGAGAGATTGGGTGTAAGTACCCCTAATATATATCTACTATCAGAAAACAATATGGACAATATTGGGTTTATTATTTCTGAGACCAAACCTAACATCATAATAATTGATTCTATTCAAACTATGTTCAGTCCAGCGTTGACTTCGGCTCCCGGAAGTGTGAGCCAGGTTAGAGAGGCAACACATACACTAATGAGAATGGCTAAGACTACAAATACTACGGTGTTTATAGCAGGTCATGTTACAAAGGAAGGCTCTATTGCAGGTCCTAGGGTATTGGAACATATGGTGGATACAGTTCTATATTTTGAAGGGGACAGTCATTTGTCATATAGAATACTTAGGGGCGTCAAAAATAGATTTGGATCTACCAATGAAATTGGTATCTTTGAGATGTCAGATATGGGCTTGAAACAAATTGAGAATCCTTCACAAATGCTTTTATCCGGCAGGATGAAGGGTGTGCCGGGCAGTTGTGTTACAGCAGCTATAGAGGGCACAAGAGCGATGCTGGTAGAGGTGCAAGCCCTTACTAGTCATACAAACTTTGGAATGCCCAGAAGAAATTCTGCAGGAGTAGACTTCAATAGAGCTATACTTTTAATAGCGGTATTAGAGAAGAGAGTAGGAATGCAGCTCGGCAATTCTGATGCATATATCAATGTTGTAGGTGGAATAAAGCTTGCAGAACCAGCAGCAGATCTAGGAATCTTGGCAGCGATAGCCTCTAGCTTCCGTAATAAGGAGATTGATGAAGGTACAATTATTATGGGAGAGGTCGGTTTGGCTGGAGAGGTCAGGGCAGTTAACTTTATGGAAAAAAGAGTAAACGAAGCCGTGAAGATGGGCTTTAAGACTTTCATAATACCTCGAAATAACGTTGAGGGCTTAAAGGGCAAATTTAATGTAAATATTATTGGTGTGCAGAATGTAAATGAAATGCTAGATATAGCTTTGGGAGGTAAATAGATGAAGGGCGACGGATCAAAAGATGATATACTAATTAGTTCACTTAAGATGCTTGCTCCCGGAACGTCGCTGCGTGAGGGATTAGAGAATGTATTAAAAGCAAAAACAGGTGGACTTATAATAATTGGAGATAGCGAAGAGGCAATGTCTATTGTTGATGGAGGCTTCAGCATAAATTGCGATTTTTCTACAGCGCACCTTTATGAGCTTGCTAAAATGGATGGAGCAATTATACTTAGCAGAGACTGCAAAAAGATATTATTAGCTAATACACAGCTGATACCGGATGCTTCTATACCTTCTTCTGAAACGGGAATAAGACATAGAACAGCAGAAAGAGTTGCAAGACAGACGGGTGAATTGGTTGTATCTATTTCTCAGAGAAGAAACATCATAACAATGTATAAAGGCTATATGAAGTATATTTTAAAGGATACAAACATTATACTTTCAAAGGCCAATCAAGCTTTACAAACCCTTACGAAATATAAGTCTGTATTGGATAAGGCGTTTACAAACCTTGGTGCTGCGGAATTTGAGGATATGGCTACGGTTCACGATGTGGCATTGGCTGCACAGAAATGTGAGTTTGTCATTAGAATTGCCAATGATGTAGATAGATATATATATGAACTGGGCAATGAAGGCAGACTGGTTAGTATGCAGTTGGAAGAGTTGATATCCGGAGTAAAGGAAGAAGAGCTGCTGCTTATCAGAGATTATATGCCCCATGAAGACGGGAAGGACAGCAAGGACATTGTAAAACTTTTGCATAACCTTTCCTCTGATGAGCTCTTAGAGCTGCCTTCTATTGTGAGAATAATAGGCCTTGGAAGCAATGTTAGTACATTGGATGTACCGCTTTTTCCGAAAGGCTACAGGATGCTTAGCAAGGTGCCTAGACTTCCATTAACTATTATAGAAAATTTAGTAAATCAATTTGAAAAATTCCAAAACATTATAGATGCTTCTATTGAACAGTTGGACGATGTGGAAGGCATAGGAGAAGTAAGAGCTAAGAATATTAAGGACAGTTTAAAGAAGATATTTGAGCAGATTCATACAGAACGCCACTTATAAATAAAAGTCTTATCGTTTTTAAAACGATAAGACTTTTATTTATTTCATATTAAAGACTCCGAGAGTTTTTATCTTTTCATATTCCTTAAGCATGACATCATACATGCTAATGTCAACTATATTGCACAAAGCTGCCATATAGAATAGATTATTGCCTAATTCCTTTTCGATTACATCTCTACAGTTGCTACAAATATTTCCTTTTAGATGAGTATCCATGAAGTCTTTGAGTTCTTGCAAGGATATATCATTTGAGTATACCTGTTTTTTTGAATTAATTTCAATACACCCACAGGCAGTAACTGCTTTAACAATTGCCCTATTTACACGAGTCTGAGATTCTTGATATTTTGTAAGCACATCAAGAATACTTCTATGGCGCATTAAAAGCTCATCTACACTATCTTGAAAATCATTATATAGTAAATCTTTCATCAACTATCACTCCTATATATAAGTAAACATAAAATGTATTGTAGAGAAATATGTACAGCAACAGATATATTCTGCCCTTGATGTGCACATAAATGCCTGTTATATTTTGTGAAATAAAATAGACATCTGCTGTTTATATGTTAATTATAAGATTACAAATATTCTATGTCAATTTATTATTAAAAAAGTTACATAAATAAATATTGGGACTATATGTTTTGCAGTAAACATTTTACATTAAATCAAAGTGTGCAAAACAAATTCCTTGATTCATATGTTATGAAAAATAAAGTTTGATTGTATCAATGCAGATCCTTTTACCGAACAACATATATTATCAAATTTGATTGATTTAAAATATATTGGTTTATTGTAGGATTAAATTATAGCGAGGGAGGTTATTTGATGTTCAATATTGGTGATAAGGTTGTTTATCCGATACACGGAGCAGGTGTAATAGAGTCTATCGAAGAAAAAGAAATATTAGGCAGCAAAAACAAATATTATATTATGAAAATGCCTATAGGGAATATGAGCGTGATGATTCCTTTGGATAATATAGAAGCTTTGGGGATTAGAACTGTTATTGACAGAACCATAGCTGGACTTGTGCTTGAAATATTAGATCAGAGCCCTACTGAGATGAATAGGATATGGACAAAAAGATATAGAGAAAATGAAACAAAGATTAAAAATGGAAATATTTTTGATGTAGCTGAAATCGTTAGGAACCTCATTATTTTAGACAGAGCAAAGAAGCTGTCTGCAGGCGAGAAAAAGATACTTTCAAATGCAAAAAAAATATTATTAAGTGAGTTAATGCTGGTATTGGAACTTGAAAGTCAGGAGGCCGAAGATTTATTGGAAAGCACTGTTAAATAACAGTGCAATTTTGTTATTTGTCAACTTACTTAAATTTGGTATAATATAATTAAGATATTGCTTAAGCCATATCTTATATGGATATACTTTATAAAGGAGGTGAACATTATGATAAAAAAAATATTCAGATGGATTTTTACTGCAATAGGGGTAGTCACGGGTAGTGTACTTACAAATTTCTTAATCAGGTATTTTGAAATTAACAATTTATTTGGTTATGAATTGAAAGGGTTAAATTATATTGTTCCCATTGTTGTTGGGGGTTTACTTACCGGAATTATTATGTTTTTAATATCGCCTTTGATTATTAATTTAATAGTTAAAATAACTGGAAAGATCGAGAAATTGCTTCAAAGTACTCCTACTAGTGAGATAGGTGCTGGCATCATAGGACTTTTGATTGGTCTTATAATTGCATATTTGATTAGTAGCGGCCCCATAGATTTAATACCTTATTCTTGGCTGGCAATTACTTTATCAATTATGCTATATGCACTATTGGGATACTTGGGAATAAGTATAAGCACCAAAAAAAGAGAAGATTTATTTAACTTTGCAATGCAAATAAGGAAGGCCTCACAAAAGGATAAAGAAAAAACTGTAAAACCAGAAAACAGAGTGACTCCAAAGATATTAGACACCAGTGTCATAATTGATGGAAGAATTGCTGATATATGCAAAACAGGGTTTGTTGAAGGTCCCTTAGTAATACCTTCTTTTGTTCTAGAAGAACTGAGACATATCGCAGATTCCTCTGACTCACTTAAAAGAAATAGGGGCAGAAGAGGTTTGGATATATTAAACAAAATTCAAAATGAACTTGATATAACCGTTGAAATCATAGAACGGGACTTCGAAGAACTTTCAGAGGTAGATACGAAGCTGCTTAAGCTTGCACAAGTAATAAAAGGCAGTGTAATTACGAATGATTACAATCTTAACAAGGTTGCTGAATTCCAGCGAGTGCCTGTACTAAACATAAATGAGTTAGCAAATGCTGTTAAGCCTGTAGTATTGCCAGGTGAAGAAATGGTAGTTCAAATTATAAAAGATGGTAAAGAATCAGGTCAGGGCGTAGCATATCTAGATGATGGCACCATGATCGTAGTAGACGGGGGAAGAAAGTATATAGGAGATACAATTGGAGTTGTTGTTACCAGCGTACTTCAAACAGCAGCAGGAAGAATGATATTCGTGAAACCTAAGACTGCGGCTGATAAGGTATCATAATTTAATGCATATACAAAAAGCCAATTAGCTGTAAGGCAATTGGCTTTTTCTTTAATGAGGTGAGCGATATGAATACAGCAATTATATTATCCGCTGGACGAGGCAGGCGAATGAAGTCGGAAATTAGCAAACAGTTTTTGATGCTTCAGAATAAGCCAGTAATAGTACACGCAATAGCAGCATTTGAACAATGCGGTGAGATTGATGAAATCATTGTTGTGGTGGCATCGGAGGAGCTGGTGTATTTTAAAACAAACATCTTGAACAAGTTTCATTTTAAAAAAGTTAAAGGTTTAGTAGCTGGTGGGCTGGAAAGACAACAATCAGCCTATAATGGGATAAAGTCAGTATCTCGTGAAAGTGAAATAATACTTATACATGATGGGGCAAGACCTTTTGTAAGCCAAGAAACTATAATCAGTTGTATTGATGAAGCAAAAATATGCGGGGCAGTGTCCGCGGGGATGCCCAGTAAAGATACGATAAAGCTGGTGGATCTTAACAATATTGTAATTTCAACACCCCCAAGGGAACGAGTCTGGCAAACTCAAACCCCTCAAGTATTTAAGCATGCTTTAATACTTGAGGCCCATGAAACAGCAAAGCAAAAGGGAATAATGGCAACAGATGACGCTATGCTTGTCGAAATACTGGAGCACCCAGTAAAAATGGTAGCGGCAACATATGAAAATATTAAGATCACCACACCTGAGGACCTATTAATTGGGGAACAGTTCATCAAGGGTAATAGCAAATAATTGTCAGTCTTGCGTCAAAATCTGCTATAATATGACTAACTTACATAATAAAGATTAAAGTGAATTGAAATAGCTTCTTGAATATATTGATTAAGGAGACATAGTAAATGTTTAGAATAGGTAATGGATATGATGTTCACCGTTTAGTGGAAGATAGAAGACTAATAATTGGTGGAGTAGATATTCCATATGAAAAAGGCTTGCTTGGACATTCTGATGCAGATGTATTAGTTCATGCTATTATGGATGCACTTCTTGGAGCTTGTGGGGAGAGGGATATTGGAAAGCATTTCCCTGATACAGATAACTTATACAAAGGAATATCCAGTTTGAAGCTGCTTGCCAAGGTAGGAGAACTAGTAAAAAGCAAGAGCTATATAATCGGAAATATAGATAGTGTTATTGTGGCTCAAGCTCCTAAAATGTCACCTCACATTGATAAGATGAAGCAGAATATAGCCGAATCATTAGGCATATCGCATGATGATATAAACATTAAAGCCACTACTACAGAAGGGTTGGGCTTTACTGGTACAGGTGAGGGCATAGCTTCCTATGCAGTCGCATGCTTATACAAAGCTTAAACATGAATGAAAAATAAAATATGTAGAGTAAGGGGTGTAATATGCTGAAGAGATTAGGTAAGAGAAGCGGAAATAGATATACAATTATTTCTATAATAGTTATTATAACCATGGCATATTTCTTCAAGCTTAACTTTGCGGGAAAAGAAGAAGGAAACTATCCTCAAAATATACATTATAGGGATTATAATTTTGAATATAGCCAGACTATTAATGAGTCCTCTTATAAATTCGTACGTAAATATGGTGCAAACTATGAAGGATACATTCTGCTTCTTAGACGCGGAGAAAACTGGAGTACAGCACCAAGCAAGGTATACATCTTTATAGGTTCAAAGAAATACAGAGAATATGATTTAATAGAATAGGTAAAAGAAAATACTATTGACACTTTAAGGTGTAAAGTAATAATATATAATAAATGCAGTGACCGGGAAGAGTAACGTGAACAAACTGATAGAGAGAAGTCTTCATAGGCTGAAAGGGACTTTAGTAATATGTTTAAGTGAAGTGCACCCGCAAGCACCGATGATGAAATGAGTATTCATCGGCGGTAGTTTATACCGTTATCAAATCGAGAATCAACAAGAGTGGAATCGTGGCAATTAGCCGCCTCTTTATTTAGAGGCGGCTTTTAATATTATTATTTAGGAGAGTGGTTTTATGAAGCTATTTAATACAATGTCAAGAAAAAAAGAAGATTTTATACCTTTGTCACCGGGAGAGGTTAAAATGTACTCTTGCGGACCGACAGTATACAACTATTTTCACATTGGCAACGCAAGACCTTTTATCATATTTGATATTCTAAGAAGATACTTTGAATATAGAGGCAACAACGTGACCTTTGTTCAGAATTTCACCGATGTTGATGATAAAATAATCAACAGGGCAAAGGAAGAGAATGTCTCTGAGCGGGAAATAGCAGATAAGTTCATTAATGAGTACTTTAAGGATGCTGAGGCTTTAAGTATTAGAAAAGCAACCTTTCATCCTAGGGTTACAGAACATATTCCTGAGATAATCGACATCATCAAGAGATTAGAAGCCAATGGATTAATATATATACTGGATGGGGATGTATACTATGATACTGCCAAATTTAAGAAATACGGCAGATTAGGCAAGCAGAATCTTGAAGAACTTGAAGCGGGTTCTCGAGTTGAATTAGCAGAAGGTAAAAGAAGTATCAGTGATTTCGTATTATGGAAGAAGCAAAAGCCAGGGGAGCCTACATGGGAAAGCCCTTGGGGCATGGGGAGACCAGGCTGGCATATAGAATGCTCTGCTATGTCCATGAAGTATTTGGGTGAGACAATCGACATTCACTCTGGCGGCTTAGACCTAATTTTCCCTCATCATGAAAACGAGATTGCTCAAAGCGAAGGCGCGACAGGTAAGGAATTCGCAAGATATTGGATGCACAATGGCTTCTTAAATATAAATAATGAGAAAATGTCAAAATCTCTTAATAACTTCTTTACTGTACGGGATATAGCGCAACACTTCGATTTGGAAGTTTTGAGAATGTTTATGATTTCGGCACACTATAGAAGTCCAATAAACTTTAGTGATGATTTGCTTGAACAAACCAAAAGCGGCCTGGAAAGATTATATAATGCAAAAAACAATATGCTTTATCTTCTAGAGAATGTAGAAGATAAAGAAGCAACTCAGGAAGATCAGGATCTGATAAAAAGACTAGGTGAATACAAAGATAAGTTTATTGCAGCCATGGATGACGACCTCAATACTGCAGATGCTTTGGCAGCGATTTATGACCTCATAAGAGACGTAAACGGCAGTCTAAAGGTAGAATCCTCAAAGGCAGCAGTAAAAGCATCCTTAGATATGCTAATGGAGCTTTC
>JARBUB010000119.1 GCA_029239905.1 Clostridia bacterium | reverse complement strand
TATTTCTCTTGAATGGTATCCAATATTTCTCGCAGCCAGAAGAAAAGGACGGAGCTTTGCAGAGATATATTCAGAGGGCTTGCTAAGTAACTTTGCCAAGCAAATATATGATTTATTTAAATATCATCAAACCTTAGCAGTTCATGAAATTAAATCCCTAGGGGGATTTACAAAGGAATCAAGTTCGAAGTATGAGAATGCTATGTGTGAATTGCAAATGTGGATGTTTATAACAGTAAATGGTACAAAGCAAAAGATAAGTGCAAAGGGAGAGCCATATGGGTGGCCTTCAACTGCATATTCAACTGTAGAGACGTGGGCTGGAGATCAGCTAATAGCTGAGGCTATGGGCATAAGTCCGGAGGAAGCAATAGATGAAATCATTACGAAAGTTATGGATGTTGTTCCTGATGCAGAGATGAAAAAGCTTAGACGTTTTGTTGGTATTTACTAAAGTAAAGGCGTCGGGTAATAAACAGAGGAATGGAGGGAAACCAATGGTTTATGTCGCTCTGCTGCGTGGGATAAATGTTGGCGGGAATAACAAGGTTGACATGAAGCTTCTAAAAGAAACATTTTTACAGATAGGAATGGAATCGGTCATCACCTATATTAATTCTGGAAACGTTGTTTTCATAGATAGAAAGCATGCCAAGGCAGAAATATCATCACTATTAGAGCAAGCTATACTACGGGATTTTAACCTAAACATAAAGGTTCTGATTCTTAGTATTGATGATTTTGAACCTATGATGAAGATTTTGCCGCCAGCTTGGAAAAATGATGCTGAAATGAAATGTGATGTGCTTTTTTTATGGGAAGAAGCAGCTAAAGAGACAATATATTCTCAGTTAGAAATTAAATCTAATATAGATACTGTAATGTACAGTCCGGGAGTGATTTTATGGTCTGTGGACAAAAGTAATGTTACTAGGAGTGGGTTATTAAAGATTGTCGGCACAGCTTTATATAAGAAGATGACTGTTAGAAACGTTAATACTACTCGCAAAATATATGAGATAATGCAAAGCGTAAGAGATACAGACCTAAATGAATAATATGCATATCAAAGTAAAAAGAAGAAAACCGCCGATTAAGTCGGCGGTTTTTATTTGAATTAATATGAATGATTTAATTCTTATCTTGATGCTTCAAACTGTCTTAAAAGCTTAACAAACAATTCAGGTACCTTCGCCATATTCTCAGGAGTTTCTACGAATGAAATTCTGAATTGGGTATTTCCTGGGTTTTGCTCGCCTGGGACAACGTTATAGAAGCCCTTCATCGGTGCTACAAGCAGTGTAGTTTCAACTCCGTTGATATTAACAGATCCTTCTTGTGCACAATATAGAACGAAGTCAATCCCATTGAATCCAGGTTTTACTACATTTCTAACGTCAATTACTGAGTATATGGACGCGTCAGGGCTAGAAACAATTAAACCAGGCTCCTGCTCCTTCAGACCATTATATACGTTAAATATCAGTTCCTTGTAGTACCCACGGATATTTTTGCACCAATCAGCAATTTGTTCCTCAGTTTCATGTGCCAAAGCGCCAAATATGTACTGGCCTATTACATTAGCACAAAGATTTGCAGTATATTCAGCTACAGAACGATTGTTGAATTCGGCACTGTCCGTAATCATAGCACCGATTCTTAAACCGCAAGCATTCCATACCTTTGATGCAGTCTCAATACTAATTCTTCTGCCTTCAATTCCAGGTACTTCTGCATCGGTAACTCCCCAGATGCTCGTCAGCTTGCCGCCTTCTTCGTAGAAGAGTTCACGATAAGCTTCATCACTGACCATCCATAGGTTGTACTTCACACATAATTTAGCAAGTTCTTTCATTGTATCAAAATCGTAATATTGCCCTGTTGGATTGTCATAAGGTATAACAAGAAGTGCTCCAGGATTATTCTTTTGAATCGCTTCTTCTATTCTATTTAGTTCTGGCAGGCTAAATTTGCCGGCTTCACTTAAAGTACGCTTTACTGTAACTATCTTACGTCCGATTCTTTCTGCAAAGGAAATGTAGTTTGTGTAAGCTGGATCAATAACCATAAGAGGTTTTTCGCTGGTACCAGCAGGGCCGCAAACACCAATTAACAGCAACTCCATAGCAGAAGATCCGCCATCAGTTACCTGAACAAACAATTTACTTGTATCGAAACCTTCACACTTAAGTATGTTTTTGAATGCATCCTGACACTCAGGAAGGCCAGCAGTTGTTGAATATCTTACAACACCCTTTGAAAATGGGCTTTCAGGAGCACCAAGTTCAAACATCCTTTTCATCATAGCTGGATTTGTAGGAAGAGATACATTGCCGATACCTACATTGATTACAGCTTGAGGTTTGACTTTTCGCTCCTCATATTTCATTTGTGCCAATCGAACATCTGACGGTGTCCTTGATTCGAAGTGAGCGGATAGAACTGGTTTATTCATTATTAAAACTCCTTTTCATAAAAGTATTTTTTATTTTGAGGCAGAATACCTCATGTATTCTGTATACTTTTTTTGTTTTCTATTATTATTTTATCATTAATTGATATTCATTTCACCCTTTTTTCAATATTAAAAAAACTAATTTTAATAATAAGCATAGGCTAACTGATTCTACGCAAGTTGTCTGCATTCAACATGGTGAAGCCGCGAAATTACTCAATTACTTGTATAGAAAAACATTTAATTTATCTTTACTGTCAAGTGTGGCAAGGAGAACGTTTTTTAGCTCAGCTTGATATTTACTTCTTAAACTGGAAACAATCCAGTCTTTATCCTTATTCATTTGCTTTAATTCTTTATAATTTATGATGCCTTCCTTAATAACCGTTTTAGGAAAATCAAAAGGTTCAACTTCGGTTTGGAAGGTGGCGGGGGTAATAGGTTCATGTTTTGGATGCATGAAGACGGATATTTTACCATCTGCTTCCCAAATGGCTAAGGCTACTTTATTCACATCTGACACTTTTTCTTCCCGAAGCTCTTCCAATAAAACATCAATGGATATTTTAGCTTTATTTAAACCTTTGATAAGTATTTTTCCATCCTGAACAAGGATGATTGGTTTACTAGTAAGCAGTCTTCTAAACCTTGGCCATTTAAGCACCATAAAAATACCACCAATATATAAGATTACCAATACAATGGTTGTGATAACCGACCCCTCTAAGCCGAGGTTTTCATCAGATAATGGGTGAGCGATAACGTTGCCTATGACCAATGCAATCACGAAATCAAGCAGCCTTAACTGAGAAATGGCGCGCTGGCCTAAGACTTTCGCAACAATCACTAAGAAGACAAATGCGACAGCTGCCCGAAGAATCCATTCAATTGTAGTAAGTGATTCCTGACTTTGAAGAAAATCCATAGATCATACATCCTTTATCTAGATTAACTATCATTTAGTTTACCACCAATGACAGTTTTTATAATGCATTAGGTTTATTAGATATTGTACCGGGTACTGAAGATTTATATCATACCTGCTTAACCAGTGTATTTAGCATCTGCACACAAAATTTTACATTTGTGGAATAATGAAGCCCCCCACACTTACGAAATGTTATGTTATTATGTAAACAAGAGAATATAAGCTATTTTCTTGACATTATTTCCATGCACAGGTATCGCAAGAAAGGATGGGGGGAACTGATGAGAAAGAAATGGGGTATATACAGACTAATTTCCATGTTTATGATTATGGCAATAGTAATAACGTGTAATATTACATATGCTGATTCAGCTTTAGCACAAAGCAATGAGGATATTCCAAGCAGTTGGGCAAAAGCAGGAATTGATAAAGCAATAGCAGCAAATCTAGTTCCTAGAAGTCTTCGGGGGGAGTATGGAAAAGATATCACAAGGGAAGAATTCAGCGAGATCGCTGTAAGCTTGTATGAGGCTTTATGTGGACAAGAAGGCATTGTGCAAGGGGAGAATCCCTTTACTGATACACAAAATTTAGAGGTTAGGATAGCATATGATTTAGGCATAGTAAAAGGAGTAGAAGATGATATATTTGCTCCAAGTAATGCCATAACCCGTCAGGAAATTAGTGTGATGCTATACCGTACTTTGCAGGCAGCAAAACCTAAATATGATTATTCAGGCTCATCTAATCACGTTTTTGCTGATAATGCTTTGATAGCAGAGTGGGCAAGGAAAGCGGTGGGATATTTATATGGAATAGAAGTTGTAAATGGAGCTGGGGATAATCTGTTTAATCCCGAGGCAAATACATCTAGGGAGGAAGCAATCGTCCTTGCAGAAAGAATGTATGAAAAGGCCTTGGCATCAAAGGACCGTTTAATTGTGTCGAGAAGTGGGACAAGCAGGCGAGAAAGTGTTATGCAATCAAAACTAGCAGAGCTTATAGCGGCGGAGATGGGAAAGCCTTATAAATGGGGTGGAACGGGACCCGATGGATATGATTGCTCCGGCTTGGTTTATTCTATATATAGCAAGCTTGGCATATCATTGCCAAGAGTGTCACGAGATCAGGCGGCCGCAGGGATTCATGTATCAAAGGGTGATTTAGTATATGGTGATTTGGTACTTTTCGCAAGGGATGGGAAGAATATAAACCATGTAGGAATATACGTGGGGGATGGTATGTTTGTACATGCTCCTGAAGCAGGAGATGTAGTAAAGAAAACAACACTTATGTCCGGATATTATGAAAGATCTTATTTTACAGCGCGAAGGGTTATTAAATAATTTTTATCCTTTATGACATATCATTACATTGCAACGATAATATAAACCGTACCATTCATTGGTGCGGTTTTTTTATTGAAAATAGAAAAACCAGCGTATTTTTAATATAATATGAGGTTACTTTTATATACCAAGTTTTAAAATCAAAAATACAAACATAGTATAAATTATATGTTTCGCACGAATCCTCCTATATAGTTATTATGACTAAATAATATGTATTTTTTGAAGAAGGTATAAATAGGTATGAGGAATATTAATATGAATAAGCCTTTGAAAAATAAGTTTATGGGAAATGCTATTATTTCTATCTTTTCAATTGTGTTCATATATTTACTTATTTCATTATACTTTGTAAATCATTGCTTTTTTAATACAGAAATAAACAAAATAGATATCTCATTAAAATCACATGATGACGTAGAAGAAATAATCAGAAGCTATGCAAAAGATTATAAGCTGCAATTAATTGAGAGAAACGCAGAAATAGAAGAAATAATTGGACAAGATATAGGAATGCAATACAATCGATATAATAACATTCCTAAAATATATAGAATACAGCATCCACTTAAGTGGCTTAGTTCATTATTAAAGGAGCAAAGGTATTATGAAGCTGATTTATTTGTATACAGCAAAGAGAGCTTAGAAAGCAAAATTAATGAATTAAATTGTTTAAATAGAGATATGATTGAGCCTCAAGACGTAAGCTTTAAATATTCCGATGGCTCATATGAAGCGATTGAGGAAGTGTATGGAAATAGGATATATAAAGATAAACTAAGTAATGCTATAGAACTGAGCATATCAGAAGGAAAATCAAAATTAGATCTAAATGAAAATCTTTGTTACGAGAATCCAAAGTACACTTTAAGTTCTAATAAAGCTCTTGAGGCGAAGAAGTTACTAGATAAGTATGTATCAGCAAAAATTACATATGTGTTTGGAAATGAAACTGAAATAGTAGATGGAAATATAATAAATCAATGGCTCAGTGTTGATGAAAATTTAGAGGTTGTAATAGACGAAAATACAGTGAAGAAATATATGCAGGGATTGAGTAAAAAATATGACACAGTTGGTATAACAAGAAAATTTAAGACAGGTACATATAAAATGGTAGAGGTTAAGGGTGGGTTTTATGGATGGAAAATAAATCGTGTTGCTGAAACAAAAGCATTATTGGATAATATAAAACAGGGAAAAATACTGGAGAAAGAGCCTATATATACTCAAAAGGCTATAACCAGAGGCGAAAGTGACATAGGGAATAGTTATATAGAAATTAATATAACAAGACAGCATCTGTGGTTTTATAAAAATGGTAAGCTTATAACTCAAGGTGCAATAGTGACAGGCAATCCCAACAAAGGAAATCCTACTGAGTTGGGGGTCTATATGCTTAACTATAAAGAAAAAGGCTCAACCCTAAGAGGACC
Organism: Clostridia bacterium; assembly: GCA_029239905.1. Lineage (GTDB taxonomy): Bacteria > Bacillota > Clostridia > Lutisporales > Lutisporaceae > GWB2-37-7. The sequence goes on along the minus strand of JARBUB010000119.1, from coordinate 4,236 downwards.
AGATTATGAAGCTGAAGTAATCTATTGGATGCCTTTTAATGGGAACATAGGAATTCATGATGCGAGTTGGAGATATTCCTTTGGAGGCGGTATATACAAGAAAAATGGAACCCATGGATGCGTGAATACCCCATTATATTTAGCTAAAAAAATTTATGATAATATACAAGATGGAACACCTGTTATTTGTTATGAAGAATAGATGCTGCAGTTAAGATATACATTAGATTTTCAAACTATAATAAATGGAGTACCGGATATAGAGGTTATACGCAGTTTGATTACTGGGTAGCTTTGGTATCTGGTATTTATTGTTTTAATTGCTTAGTATATAATAGGATAAATGAATTGATCAAATTACTGTTTAAAAGAGGTGTTATGGTGAAGCTTAATAAAGAAGACTTTTTACGTAATTATCACATTTCAGAGGCTGACTATATAAAGAATGAAATAGATTGGGATATATTAAATGACATCTATATTGATTTCAAAAAATACAAACATCGTTATGAGACACAGGCAGACTATATCGCAGATACACTAAGAACACACAAGAAGATTCATTCAGTAAAATCAAGGGTGAAGGATCCTGAGCATTTGATTGTTAAGATTATCAGGAAGACTTCTGATCGGAAGATAAAGTACGGTGAAGACTTTCAATTCAATGTTGATAACTATAAGGAAGAAGTGTCAGATTTAATAGGGGTTAGGGCAATCCACATCTTTAAAGAGGATTGGGAGGATATACATAATTATATTACAAATACATGGAAGGTTATGGAGATAACGGCAAATGTCAGAGAAGGTGACGATACACAGAGATTTGACGAATTAAATATTCAAATACAATCAAGAAAATCAGGGTATAGATCAGTTCATTATTTGATAGAATTTTTCCCGACAAATCAAAAGGTTATCGCTGAAATTCAAGTTAGGACGATATTTGAGGAAGGCTACGGAGAAATTGACCATCAGCTCAGATATTCTCATGATCAAATACCAGAGGTTCTAACACTAAACCTTTTGCTTTTGAATCGTATTGCCGGCAGCTCAGACGAAATGGCTTCGTTTATTAATTTACTTAATAGAAGCTGGACGCAAATGGAAGGAAAGTACGAGGGAATAATTGATTACAAAAACAAGCAGATTAAAGAATTAAAAGACAAGATTGAGAAAACAACAACGATTGAGGATATAGAAAAGCGAGATATATTGTCCAGTCTTGATAATATTATTATGAAGGATGATTTAGGAAACCTAACAGAAAATCTGATAAAGCCCCTTAAAGAATCCCTGTAGGAGTTAATGAGAAACTATGGTGCGCGCCGCACTTAAGTATGTGTATCTATGAAAATATATTTCTAATGAGAGTTAAAAAGGAGGTCAATATGCAAAGGATAGTTCCACATTTATGGTATGACAAAGAGGCAAAAGAAGCAGCTACATTCTATATCAGTTTATTTGACCAATCTAAGCTTTTGAATGTGTCAGTTATTGGTGACACCCCTTCAGGAGACACAGAGATTGTAAATTTCGAACTGGCGGGACAAAAATTCGCTGCAATAAGTGCAGGACCCTACTTCAAACTTAATCCATCAATTTCCTTAATGGTGGCTTGTGACTCTGCTGAAGAAGTGAACAGAATATGGGCTGCATTGTCAGAGGACGGGATGGAAATGATGCCACTAGGGGAGTACCCCTTTAGCAAGTGGTACGGTTGGATTCAAGATAGATATGGACTATCTTGGCAATTGATGCTTGTTGATGGTGGGCAAACAACTCAAAAGATCACTCCACATTTACTTTTTTCAAACGCTGTATGTGGGAAAACTGAGGAAGCAATGAGGTACTACTCGGAAGTATTTGAAGACTCAGGAGTAGGCTTAATAAGTAGATATGGCGAGGGAGAAGCGATATCATCAATGGCTAAGGTGAATTATGCTGCATTTAAGCTTGGGGGCATGGCTTTTTCAGCAGCGGATAATGCATATGACGCAGATTTCAATTTTAATGAGGCGTTTTCTCTTATCGTAAATTGTGAAGACCAAAGGGAGATAGATTACTTTTGGGATAGGCTTTCTGCAGTGCCAGAGGCAGAACAATGCGGATGGATAAAGGACAAGTTTGGAGTTTCATGGCAGATTGTTCCATCAAACTTTGATGAAGTCTTGTTAAATGGTTCTAAGGATGAAATTCAGAGAGTTACAGAGGCTTTCCTAAAAATGAAAAAGTTTGATTTAGAGGCCTTGGAGAGAGCACGTTTGGGAACTGAATAAAAACAATATATTAGTAGATAACCCCGCGAAAATATTTTCGCGGGGTTGAGAGCTCATGGAAGGTAAATTTTACACAATAGATCAAGTAGCAGAATTGTTAGGACTGCATCATAAAACAATTAGAAAGTTTATTACTGATGGGAAGCTTGGAGCAAGTAAAGTCGGAAAACAATGGAGAATTACAGGACATGACTTAAGTGTTTTTATAGAAAAGGACAATGATAAAGAGGGCAGTGAAAAAATAAATGAAGAGTTAAATGTTGACTGCTATACTGTGGAAAAAGGGATAGAAATTGTATCAGAACGCATAAGTGTATCAGCTGTGGTAGATATGAAAGAAATTGAAAAAGATGAATATATAAGAATATCAAATACGTTAATAGCTTTAGCAAATTGTAAAGATCCAGAAGTCGGGAAGTCATCAATTCATATAAAATATGATGAGAAAGATAGAAGGTCAAAAGTAATTCTTTGGGGAAGTGTAAAGTTCATTGAAGATATGCTGGAGACAATTTCAATGCTTACAGAGAAGTAGATATAACCATAAGAAATGAATTTTGTAGTACAGCAATGTATAGATTTGGAGGCATATAGTATGTCTGATGAAATAAAGAGCCATGTGAATGATTTAATGGTAAAAATCCCTGGCGGGGAGATTATATTAAGAGACGATAGAATAAAACGCAGATGGTTAGTTAAAATTAAACCCTTCTTATTAGCCATGTATCCTGTAACTCAGGATTTATATTTTACAATTACTCAAAGGTCCCCTTCTTATTTTAAAGGAGATCAGAACCCAGTTGAAAGCGTTTCATGGAATGATGCAGTTTCCTTTTGCAATCTGCTTTCACAAAGAGAGGGATTAAAGGAATGCTATTCTATAAGTAGTGACGGCGAAACTGTTATCTGTGATTGGGAAGCCAATGGTTATCGTCTCCCTACGGAAGCAGAATGGGAGTATGCATGTAGAGCAGGTGCTTCTGAAGTTAGATACGGAGAGCTCGATAAGATTTCCTGGTACAATGAAAACTCAGGAGACAAAACCCATGAAGTTGGGAAAAAGGAACCCAATGCATGGGGGCTGTATGATATGTTGGGAAATGTTTGGGAGTGGTGCTTTGATGTATATGATGAGAGCGTATATGGCTCCTATCGAGTATTTCGCGGTGGTGGATGGTCCGACTCAGCCAGGGGGTGTCTAGCCTCCAATCGTCGTCGCAGTCACCCGACATTTGGCATTGAGGATCTCGGATTTCGCATTGCCAGGTCTATTTAGAGGAGGATAACTATGAAAATAACTATGATAAACGAGAGAAATATAAATATTGCTACAGTCAGAAGCAGCGAGCTATTGATAACTGATGTTCAATCATCATTGGATTTTATTGCAACAGTGGGCTTTGAAACAGGTTGTAATCGCATCATTATTAATAAGTCAGCAATAAGTGAAGCGTTTTTTGATTTGAAGTCACAACTTGCAGGAGAAGTACTGCAAAAATTTATTAACTACCGGATGAAAATAGCTATAGTAGGTGATTTTTCTGTCTACTCCAGTAAGAGCCTAAAGGATTTCATCTATGAGAGCAACAATGGGAGGGATATATTCTTCTTGCAAAGTGAGGAGAATGCCATTGAGAAATTAAGCACTGTTTAATGCACAATGTGAATTTATCTATTTTCTCTTACCATAAATATGAGCTAGCAGATACCACAACATTTATATGATGTGGTACTTTTGTATATCAAGGTGTATATAATGATAGTATTGATGTATAAAAGTGAGGTAGGTGGATTAATATGAGCTCATCATCATCTTCTTCGAGTTCGAGAGGGAACTATTGCTGTAGTCGAAGGGGAAGCCGGTATTATAAGCGTTCATATAGGCCTTTGGGGAATGTTTTTGGATTGCTGGTAAATGCCTTTTGTTATTTAGGGAGTTGCAGCAGTTCAAGTTCTTCAA